>DASRIK010000494.1:0-6552 GCA_035650035.1 Burkholderiales bacterium
TGCGCGGCCAGCGCCGGAGCGATGGACGTGGCTGCGCATGCTCGGAGTGCGAGCAGGGCCATACGTGAAGTGCGAGCCATGCTGAAAGTGTGAGCCTCTCGCGATCGGTGAACAAGCGCAGCTTCTTCGTTGGTGCGATACCAGACTAACACCGAGCTGCCCGTACTTCGGTGCCGTATCGTGGTCGACAATCGGCCCGGCGCAGATCGTGACGACGCGCTACGCACTCGAAGCTAATGCCGGATGTGCCGACGATGATCGAATCCGGGGTGCCCGGTTACGAGATGACCGGGTGGTATGCGCTCTTGGTGCCGAGCGCTACACCGCGCGCGATCGTTTCTAAGCTCAACAGCACGGTCGTAACCGCTGTCGGCTCGCCCGAGCTCCAGGAGCGTTTTTACAAGATCGGTTCCGAGCCGATGTCATCCACGCCTCAACAGATGCTGCAACGGCTGCGCGAGGAAACCGTGCGGCTCACCAAGGTGATCACGATCGCGGAGATCAAGCCGGAGTACATAGTGAGGAGCCGCGAATTCTCGCAAACACCTCTACTAGCGACGCACCTGAATCAGGATCGGCCTCAAACTCGGCGAGGCGGCGATCAAGTTCGTCCTTTTGCCATTGTGTGAGCGCTAGTGCCTTTGGAACAGCCGATATGCTGTCCCAGATCGCCGCGATGAGGCGCATGCGTACCGAAACGGGAGCGCACGGATTTCGGCAATAAGTTCTTGTTTCACGGGCGCACCTACCACCGACCCTCTTCCCCGCATGGCAGGGCGAGAAGGTGGTCTCGCAAGCTGCCGACGCTCGAACGCGAGCAAATTCCTGACGCCGCCTAGCGTGGCTGCCTGTGCTCCTTCGGCGCCTTGCTACTGAAGCTTAACCCCTCCGCCCCAGCGGCCCACGCAACAGCTTCCCGGGCAGCGCGCCCGGTGTGCTTCCCGTTGCGCAGCAGCGTCTGACCGTTGACGACCGTCGCGGCGACACCTCGCGCACGCTGAACCAGCCGCCGCGCACCGGCCGGCAGATCGTCTACCACTTCCGGCATCTCGGCGACGATTCGTTCGGGATCGAAGACGACGATGTCGGCCGCCATGCCTTCGCGGATCAGCCCGCGGTCGTGGAAGCCCCAGAGCGTCGCCGGCATGCATGTCAGCATGTGCACCGCCTGCTCGAGCGTGAACGCCTGCTTCGCGCGCACCCAGTGCGAGAGGAAATGCGTCTGGAGCGATGCGTCCATGAGCTGCGAGACGTGCGCGCCGGAGTCCGAGAACGTGGGCACCGCGCGCGGGTGGCGCAGGATCTCGAGCGCGACGTCCTGATCCTCGTTCGCGACGGGCATGAGGAAGAAGAAGTCGAGGTCCTTCTCGAGCGCGAGCTCGATCATCGTTTCGACCGGGTGCTCGCCGCGCTCACGCGCGACGTCCGCGACGGTGCGGTGCGGCCCTTCGACGGTGTCGAACACGTAGAGCTTCTCGTAAGCGGTCTGGCGCGCCTCGGTGCCGAGCGCCTTGTAATCGTCGTGTGCGCTCGACGCCTGCACGAGCTTCGAACGCAGCTCGGGATCGCGCAGCCTCTGCGCCTGCTCTTCCAGCGGGAGCTTGCGGATGTCCTTCCAGATCGGAAGGCGGTCGAAGGGCATCTGCGTCTTGAACGACAGCAGCGCCGAGAGCGACCGGCTGTGGGCCTGCGCGAACATGCGTCCGCCCATCGCGGCGGTCTCGTCCAGCAGATCGAGATACCGCTTCCAAACGCCCGGCGCGCTCTGCCGTCAGAACACACCGAACGTGACCGGCCGTCCCGATTCGACCGCGAGGTCGCGAAGCCGCGTATGCCAGTCGCGCACGCCCGGGTCGCCGGGTTTGCGATCGACGCCTTCGCCCGCGACTTCGAAGAGGCCGGCGTTCAACTCGCCCATCGCGTTCACGAGGCGCCGCACTTCCTCCCACGTCGCGTTGCGGCTCGCGACCGGACGGCCATCAGGCGTCTCGTGCGTCGGCGCGCGCGAGCTCGTGAAGCCGATCGCCCCGGCGCGGATCGACTGACGCACTTCGCGCTCCATCGCACGAAGATCGTCTTCGGTAGCCGGACCGTCGAACGCGCGCTCGCCCATGACGAACGTGCGGATCGCGGAGTGACCGACGTAGCCCGCGTAGTTGATGCCCTTCGGCAGCGCTTCGATGGCATCCAGAAACTCGGGATAGCTCGTCCACGTCCACTTGATCCCCGCCTCCATCGCCGCCGGCGGAATGTCCTCGGCGCGCTGGAGATTGCGCACCACCAGGTGCTTGTCCTTCTCTGCGCACGGCGCGAGCGTGAAGCCGCAGTTGCCCATGACCACCGTGGTGATGCCGTGATAGCAGGAGGACGTGCCGAGCGGGTCCCAGAAGACCTGCGCGTCCATGTGCGTGTGCCCGTCGATGATGCCGGGCGCGACGACGTGTCCTTCGGCGTCGATCACGTCCTGCGCGCTTTCTCGAATGCGGCCGATCGCCGCGATCTTCCCGTTCTTCACGCCGACGTCGGCCCGATAGCGGGGCAGGCCTGAACCGTCGATCACCGTACCGTTCCTGATCAGAAGATCGTAGGGCATGTCGGCTCCCTTTTCGGTGGGAATGTCCTGCTCGATTCGACCATCATACCGAACTGCCGATGCTCGCCTGAAATCTTCGTATCATGTGGGGTCCGGGACCGGAGGGGAGGCCGATGTCCGCACTGCTGCGGCTCAAAGGGATCAGGTTTCTCACGCTCGAGCTCGGCGTCTTCCCGTATGTGGACTCCACTTATGATCGGTGTCGCGATGCGCTGATCCACGTCAAGGCTACGCGCGCACGATCGTCAAACAATCATTGGCTGCACGACAACAAGAAAGCCGGCCACTGTCGGTCCGGCTCGTTCATCGAACAAGTGAGGAGCCGCAACATGAGCACGACGGCGCAGGGCCTCGTAACGCTGGTCAACCCCATTGGTGAACGTCAGGGCGAGCAATCCGCGCTCGCGCCCCGCCTCGATACGCTGCAAGGCAAGTCGATCGGCTTCATCGACAACATCAAGCCGAACGCGGGCCTTTTCCTCCGCTACATAGAGGAAATGATTCGCGCGGATTATCCCGGCGTGCAAACGCACACGGTGCGCAAGGACTTCACCCCTAACCATCTCATCGCGGACCGGCTGTACGGGAAGGTGCACGGTGTCGTGAACGCGTGGGGCGACTGAGGGGGCTGCGCGTCGTGGTGTATCCACGACTCGGCCTACCTCGAGACGCGCGGCGTCCCGACCTCGACCATCGTTTCGACCGCATTCGCGATGCACGCGCGGCACGCCGCGAAGAACCTGCGGATTGACGAGCTCCCGCTCCTCATCACACCGCACCCGGTCAATGACCTCACGCCCGAGCAGGTCCACGACATGGCTCGCGTCGCGTATCCGACGATCGTGAAGCAGCTCACGGGCCACGAGCTCGAAGCGAACACGAAGATCGACTATGTCCTTCCGTCGCGGGCACGCCGCGCGGCGAGCTCCGGGAGCGCGGCGCCATGACCACCGCACAAGCCGAGGCGAGCCGGCTCCAGCTCGAGGATTCATGGGAGACGGTGAACGCATGGTTCCTCGACCATGACATGACCGACGGCCTTCCGATCGTGCCGCCGACGGAGCCGCGCGTTCGCGCGATGACGAATTACGCGGAGCGTACGCTCGGCTGGGCGCCGCAGGACCTCGTTGCGACGCTCATGCCCAAAAGTGGGCTCGCCACCGTCGAAAAGATCGCCGCCAACGCGGTCATGGCGGGATGCAGGCCCGAGTACATGGCCGTGCTGATCGCGTGCGTGCAGGCGATCGCCGATCCGAAGTTCAACCTCGACGCGGTGCAAACCTCCACGCATAACACCTCTGCGCTGCCGGTCGTGAACGGCCCCATGCGCAAGGCGATTGATCTCAACTGGGGCTACAACCACACCGGCAGCCGCTGGCACAGCACCGCGACGATCGGGCGCGCGCTGCGGCTCGTCATGGCGAACATCGGCGGCACGCCCGGTTCGGTGAACATCCACACACAGGGACACATCGCGCGTTTCGAGCATTGCATCGCCGAGAACGAGGAAGAGAACCCGTGGGAGCCGCTGCACGTCGAGCGCGGATTCGCATCCGAGGTGAGCACGGTCACGCTGATTCCGGCGTGCCCGGCAGCGATGATCGACGACAACGGAGGAAGCCAGACGCCGAAGGACGTGCTCGTCACGTTCGCGCACTCGATCGCGTACGTGGGCAACCGGAACACGAACGGGGAGGGCGAGCCCGTCCTCATCATCGGGCCGCAGCACGCGCGGCTCATGGCGAACGGCGGCTACAGCAAGCGCGAGGTGAAGCAGTTTCTCTGGGAGCATGCACGCATTCGCTTCGCGGACGTCCCGCGCGGCAATCTCGCGAGCTTCAGCGAGCGCAACATGAAGCTCTTCGCCGATGTCGGGCCCGACGCGCGAGTGCCGATCGCGGGCAGTCCCGACGACATCGTAATCATCGTCATGGGCGGAACGGGCACTCACAGCCTTTCCGTCCAGACCCAGCTCGCCTGCAAAACCGTCACCGTGCCGATCGCACGCAAAGACGGGACACCGCTATCGATCTGATACCGAGGAGGGATTCCATGACTGCCCGATTCGCGCTTGTAATCCTGGGCGCAGCGTTCGCGGCCTCGACGGCCGTGCATGGTCAGACGTTCCCAACGAAACCGATCAGAATGGTCGTGGGTTTTCCGCCCGGCGGCACGACCGACATCATGGCGCGGGCGGTCGCGGCGAAACTGACGGACCGCGTCGGACAGCAGGTCATTGTCGACAATCGCCCCGGCGCGAGCGGGATCATCGGCGCCGATATTGTCGCGAAGTCGCGGCCGGACGGCTACACGGTGCTCATGTCGTCGAGCACGCACGGCACCAATCTCAATCTATACTCGAAGCTGCCTTACGACACGGTGAAGGACTTCGCGCCAATCGCGCTCGTCGCGACGACGCCGTACGTCCTGGTCGTGCATCCGACGATGCCCGTCAAATCGGTGAGCGAGCTCATCACCTACGTGAAAGCGCGCCCGGGCAAGTTCAGCTTCTGCTCGTCGAGCAACGGCACCGCGCAGCACCTCGCGGGCGAGCTCCTGAAGCGCTCCGCGGGTCTCGACATGCAGCATGTGCCTTACAAGGGCACGGGTGCGCTGCTGCCGGACCTGCTCTCCGGACGCATCAACCTCGCGTTCGAGAACGTGACGGTCATGACGCCGCACATCAAGAGCGGCGCGCTGCGACCGCTCGCAGTGACGAGCGCCAAGCGGTCGACCGTGATGCCGGAGCTCGTGACGATGATCGAAGCGGGCGTGCCGAACTTCGAGGTGATCGGCTGGTTCGGCCTGTTCGCGGCGGGTCAGACGCCGGCGCAGACCGTCAACACGCTCAACTCGCAGATCGCCGCGACCATGAAGGAGCCGGAGGTGCGTGACCGCATCGTCGCGCAGGGCGGCGAGCCGCTCGCGGGTCCGCCGGCTGATCTCCGCGACCTCCTCGCGCGCGAGATCAGCGTCTGGGGCAAAGTCATACGCGAAGCCGGCATTCGCGCAGACTGACGAAAGGAATCGGTACACCTTCCGAGCACGCCCGCCGCGGGCGCATACGTGGGACGCCTACATCGCCGGTCGCCTGAACCGTCGATCACCGCACCGTTCCTGATCAGAAGATCGTAGGGCATGTCGGCTCCCTTCTCGGCGGGCAGGTCCTGCGCGGCCTGGCCATCATACCGGACCGGCGACACTCCCCGCTTTGAACAACATCTTGACGCTTCACGGTTAGCCGGTCGCCTTCGGGGATAACAAAGCAGTATGACACGAGAACTGTTGGCCGGCAGCGGTTCGCCGGCGCTTTGCACAGCGAGCGCGATCTGATAAACATCGGCATACACGACGTCTTCCAGAATCTCCAACAATCCACCCATCGAGCCCGGACTTCTCTCGGCAGAAGCGAGGTGTCGATCCCACGCGGCGGGACGCCGTGTCATGTGTAAGGAGGAGATGCATGGACCGCAGAAGATTCCTGCAGGCTGCTGGTGCCGGTGCTGGTTTGAGCCTAACCGCGACCGGATGGAGTTTTCACGAGGACGATTCACCGCTCATGCAGCCGACGTACGGGGAGATCGCCGGCTACGATGTCGTCGGATTCAATGACATGAGGATCCCAGGCCAAGCCCGCTCTCCGGGCTGGGATCAGACTTTTGAGTTTCGCGTCGTCGAGCAGCGCGGAGGCCGGTTTGCCTACTGCAGCAACGGCGGAAAAGGGTGGAGCATCGTCAATGTAACAAATCCGCAGAAGATGTTCGTGGTCTGGCGCCAGCCGCACCTGGCGACGCAACACTCGAGCACCACGGACAATACTCAATACATCGACATCAAAGGCGGCAACATTCTGGTCGTCAAGCGTAACAAGGCTCTCGAGACCTGGGATGTCAGCAATCCGTCGGCGCCTGTGAGGCTCGCTTCTTATCAGCCTAACGACATCCATCCGAGCCAGACGG
>DASRIK010000495.1:0-2853 GCA_035650035.1 Burkholderiales bacterium
TCTGTAGCCACCTACGCTACACGTGCAGAACGATCGGCAGCCCCGCCTGATGCAATACGCTTTCCACCTCGAGCGCCGATAAACGCGACGCATCGTAGTCGACCACCAGTTTGTCGAGCGTGGGCGCCAGCGCAATATTAAGGATGCCGTAGACGCTGCGAACCCGGACGATCTTCTCCATCAGCGCGTCGTCGAGCGGCCGGAGCAGATCGTAGCGCAGTTGTACCTTCGTCATGCGGACTCAGGATATCATTCGCCGCGCAGCTTCCAGAGAATCTGGCGCAGCATTCCCAACCAGACCTTCACGTCGGAATCCGACAACGCCAGTCGATGCACGAGGCGCCTGATCTTGAGCCGGTTCGACTCCGCCGTCGGCTCCTGGACGTAGCCGGAAAGCTCCAGCGCTTCAATCAGGCAATCGGACATGCGCGCGAGGTCCTCGCCTCGCGCCGGCCGCGACTTCATCGGCATCGCGGTTTCTTTTTCCTCGCTGCGAATCAACTCGTAAAGGCAGACTGCCACCGCCTGTCCCAGATTCATCGACTCATGTTCCGCTCGCGTCGGTATGTGCATCAGCCAGTGGCAGTGCGCCATGTCGTCGTTGCTCAAGCCGAATTTCTCCGAGCCGAACAGCAGCGCCACCGGGCCGCTTTCGAGCGAACGCCTGATCTCACCGCCACCGTACTCGAGCCGCCGGAACGGATGGTGCAGCACTCTGTGGCCCGGTGAAGCTGTACCGACGACCAGCACACAATCGGCCACGGCCTCCGCGACGGTCGCGTACTGCCGGCTTCGGTCGAGCACAGCCGACGCATTCACGGCGGACTTCGCTTCGGCATAAGCGACTTCGTACGCGTTCACGACGCGCAGATGCACGAATCCAAAATTACTCATGGCACGCGCGGCTGCGCCGATGTTGAGCGGATTTCGAGGCGCTACCAGCACAACTCGCAGAGCGTCGCGGTTTGTTGACATGCGCCCCCGTCCATTGTGACGCACGACGTAAGCTGGAAAAGTGGTGGTCTTCGATCGCGTCGGCCGCGCCTGTATGCCGACACTTCGCTACTGGATGGAGACGGAAGTTCACGTCTACGCATTCTCCATCGCGGCCAATGTGCTGTTGTCCTTCTTTCCGTTTCTGATCGTGATGGTCACGCTCTGCCGCTACGTGCTGCAGTGGCCGGGCGCCGAGCAGGCGATTTTTTTCGCGCTCAACGACTACTTCCCAGGCGAGGTCGGCGAATTCGTCTCGCGAAACCTGAAAGCGGAGGTTGCTAAACGAGGCCCTGTCCAGATCGTTAGCGTCCTGTTGCTCTTCTTCACCGCGAACGGAATCTTCGAACCGCTTGAAGTCGCGCTCAATCGGGCCTGGGGAATTCCGGTGAACCGCAGTTACTTCCGCAATCAGCTAATCAGTCTCGGATTGATCTTCCTTTGCGGCGCGCTTGTCCTGCTGTCGGCGGTATTTACGGCGGCGAATCGGGAGGCGCTCACAAAGATGGCGATCATGCCCAATTGGCCGGATGATTTCCTGGGAACGGTCGTGTTCAAGACCGCGGCCATTCCGATTTCGATACTGCTGTTGTTTTTGGTGTACTGGGTACTCCCGAACCGGCGTTTGCGCGCGCGGGACCTTATCCCTGTTTCGATCGCTGTGGGGCTTGGCCTCGAGCTTCTGAAGTACATCAATCTGTGGACCCTGCCGTGGCTCAGGATGAAACTTCAGAACGAGTATGGACCGTTCATCAATTCCGTCACGATTATTTTGTGGAGCTTTCTTGCGGCATTGATCGTGCTCGCCGGCGCGGAGTGGTCTGCACGGCGGCGCGGCGCCTTTACACCGCCGCAACCAGTTTTGCCAGCAGAGCCGTCCGATCTGCGATCCGCTCGATGAGGATGCTCTCGTGCGGAGCATGCGCGCCTTCGCCGACGGTTCCGATCCCGTCGAGTGTCGGCACTCCGAGGGCAGCGGTGAAGTTCCCGTCCGATCCGCCGCCGGTGCTCGATTCCTCGAGCTTCACTCCAAGCTCTCGCGCGAGTTTCTGAGCCGTCCTGAACAGCGCCACCACTCCCGCTGAGCGCTCCATCGGCGGACGATTCAATCCCCCGCTTAAACGCAGCGTGCAGCGCTTGTCAAAAGGTTTGAGTTTGCGCATTTTGCGCTCGAGGACAGCGGCGTCCGTCAACCGTTCCACGCGGAAGTCGATCTCGGCGTGAGCTTCCGCCGCCACGACGTTGCTTCGTGTTCCTCCTGCGATCACGCCAGGATTCACTGTCAGACCCTTGCGCAAACCAGTGAAACCGGCGATGGCATCGATCTGCCGCGCCAGTTCGACGATCGCGCTGGCGCCCGACGCAAAGTCGACACCGGCATGCGATGCTTTGCCGTAAACCGAAAGTTTGTAGGCGCCAATGCCCTTGCGCGCCGTTTTCACTTTGCCTTCCAGTTCGGTCCCAGGCTCCAGAACGAGTACGGCGACGCTGCGCCTGGCTTCTTCCTCGGTAAGCGGGCGCGACGATTCGCTCCCGACTTCCTCGTCCGAATTCAATTGGAGCAGAACCTTCCGGCGCACCGGTATGTCGAGGTCGCGCAACGCTTGCATGGCAAATACGAAAAACGCGATGCCGCCCTTCATGTCAAGCACGCCCGGTCCCCATACCCGTCCGTCTGCGATACGAAATGGCATTTTGCTCAATGTCCCCAGCGGATACACGGTATCGGAATGCGCGAGGACGAGGACCTGGCCCTCCTTGCTCGCGCCCGGCAGAGTGAACTCGCATTGCAGGTGCGGACCGAAGCGCGAGGCCTGGATACGCCGTATCCTGGCGAACTCGGAAACCCGCGTTTCGAAT
>DASRIK010000496.1:0-3640 GCA_035650035.1 Burkholderiales bacterium
GACCGCGCTCGCCGAAGACGAGCTCATCCTCGACGTGCGCCTGCCTGTGTGGCCGGCTGCGCGCAGATGGGCTTTCGGCGAGTTCGCAAGACGCCCGGGCGACTTTGCGCTCGCGGGTATCGCGGTTTTTTATGACGTGGATGGGGAACAGCGAGCGCGCAATACGCACATCGGCGTCGCGGGGGCCTGTTACTACTCCCGGCGTTTGCCCGAAACGGAGCGCGCACTGAATGGTCAGCGCGTCGATTCCGAAATCGCACGCGCCGTCGCTGCTGTCGCGGAGCAGGAAGCCGATCCGACGGGCGATTTTCATGCGAGCGCGGAGTATCGCAAGGCGCTGGTCGCCACATTGCTCGAGCGCGCGCTCGTTGCCGCCGCCAGCCGCAGTGCGTGACATCGCGCGGGCTTTCCACCTTCTGACCACCACATGAATATCACTTTAGAACTGAACGGGAAAAGTGTGGAAGTCGATGTCCCGGCGCGCACCACGCTTGCGGACTGCATCCGTCACCATCTCATGCAGACGGGCACACATGTCGGCTGCGAGCACGGCGTGTGCGGCGCGTGCACGGTGATCGTCAACGGGGAGGCGGTGCGCTCCTGTCTCATGCTCGCCGTGCAGGCGGAAGGATCGAAAGTCACGACGGTCGAGGGTCTCACGCCGCCCGAAGGGCTGTCGCCGCTGCAAAAGTGTTTCCGCGAGCATCATGCGCTGCAGTGCGGTTTCTGCACGCCTGGTTTTCTCACGACCACGCATGCGCTGCTCACGCGCGAGCCGAATGCGACGGAGGAAAGAATTCGGCATGTCCTTTCAGGCAATCTCTGCCGCTGCACGGGCTACATCCCGATCATCGAAGCGGTATGCGCGGCGCGCTCCGCTTACGGCGGACAGGCCGCTGCGGTGAAAGCGACAAAGTGACCAGCGTGGGGGAAGCTTATGTCGGGCGTCCCGTCGAGCGGATCGAAGATCTCCGCCTGCTCACCGGCAAAGGGTGTTACGTCGACGACCTGTCGATTCCGGGAATGCTGCATGCGGCGATCCTGCGAAGCTCCGTTGCGCACGGACGACTGGTTTCGGTCGACGCCTCGCGCGCGCTCGAAATGCCGGACGTGTACGCCGTCATCACCGGCGCGGATATCGCAAACGGCCTGAACGGCGCGATCCCCCGCATTCCGATGCGCCAGGAAGCGCTGCCGGAGCTGGAACGGTTCGAGCAGCCGGTCATCGCGAACGGCAAGGTGCGCTATGTCGGCGAGCCCATCGCAGTCGTCGTCGCTGACGATGCGGCCCGAGCCGAAGACGCGCTCGATGCGATCGTTGTCGATATCGAGACTCTTCCTGCAACGGGGGACAGCGCTGCAGCCGAGCGTGGAGATGCGCTGCTGTACGAGGAAGCCGGGACAAACTGTGCGCTCACCCTCAGCGCAGTACGCGGCAATGCGGACGCCGCGTTCGCTACGGCGCCTTATACGCGCCGCGAACGCTTTCGTGTGCATCGTCACACGGCGCTGCCGATGGAAACGCGAGGCCTCCTCGCGGAATGGAACGCGATCAGCGGCACGTTGCGTGTGCTTGGCGCAAGCAAGGTCCCGTTTCCGAATCGCCGCGTGCTCGCGGCCCATCTGAAATTGAGAGTGGAAGACGTCGAGATGCTCGAAGGCGATACGGGCGGCGCTTTCGGTGTGCGCGGCGAGTTCTATCCCGAAGATTTCCTGATCCCGTATGCGGCGAAACGGATCGGCCGGCCGGTCAAATGGATCGAAGACCGCCGTGAGCACCTGATCGCGACGAACCATGCGCGCGAAGCCGAGTGCGAGCTCGAGCTCGCTTGCGACCTCGACGGCAGGATCCTTGCTTTACGCGGTCATGCTCGCACCGACGTCGGCGCGTATCTGCGGACGAATGGCCTCACGCCGTCGCGCAACATCGCGCAGGTATCCACCGGGCCCTATCGCATCCCGCACGTGCTGTTTAGCGTGTCCGCGATGCTCACCAGCAAGACCCCGGTCGGCACGTATCGCGGGCCCGGGCGGTTCGAGACCGATTTTTTCCGTGAGCGCCTGTTCGATCTGGTTGCCGCGGACCTGAACATCGACCGCGTCGAGTTTCGCCGCCGCAATCTCGTGCGCGAGCATGAAATCCCCTGGGCGTTGCCCGTCGTGCACCCTTTCGGCGGCGAGACATCGACCGACAGCGGCAACTACGAGGCGGCGCTCGATCGCTGCCTTGGGGAGTTCGACTGGATCGGCAAAGCGAAGATGAACGGCAAGCTCGTCGACGGCCGCTATCACGGCGTCGGCATCGGCTGCTACATCGAAGGCGGCGCGTCGGGACCGCGTGAAAGCGCTCGGCTCGTGCTCGAAACCGACGGCACGGTTTCCGTGTACACAGGCTCGTCATCCGTCGGCCAGGGTCTGGAGACCGTTTTGACGCAGATCGCCGCGGACGCGCTCGGCATGCCGATGAGCTGCATCCGCGGTGTCTTCCACGGCTCCACGACCGGCGTGAAGGAGGGTTTCGGATCCTATAGCTCGCGCAGCGTGGTCATGGGCGGCTCGGCGGTCGTCGGCACCGCGAAAAAGCTGCTGGCCGAAGTGAAAGATGCCGCCGCACGCCACTTCGGCTGCGAATGCGAACAGATCGGGATCACCGGCACGCACGTCGTCGGACCGGGCGAGAAAGTACTGACTATCGCGGAGTTCGCGCGCAATTACGGACCGTTTTCGGCGGAAGACAGTTTCTCGAGCAACAAGCGAACGTACAGCTACGGCACGCATGCGGCGCACGTCGCCGTGGACCCGCGAACGGGCGAGATCGAGGTGATCGATTACGTGGCCGTCGAAGACGTGGGGCGCATCATCAATCCGCACACACTGCACGGACAGACGCTCGGCGCAATCGTGCAGGGTCTCGGCGGCGTTTTGCTTGAGCACCTGGTCTACAGTGAAGACGGCCAGCTTCTCACCGGTTCGCTCGCGGATTACCTGATGCCGAGCGCCACCGAGTTCCCGAGCATTCGCGTCTTCGCGCTCGAAGACTATCCGTCACCGAACAATCCGCTCGGCGCGAAAGGCGCGGGCGAAGGTGGCATCATTCCGGTCGGCGGCGTAATCGCGAACGCTGTCGCCGCTGCGCTGCGCCCGCTCGGGGTGGAGCCGCGCGAGCTTCCACTTTCACCACCCCGCATCTGGCAACTCATCAAGGAACAGGCATAGAAATGGAGCAAAGACCGCAAGTCATTGCGATCGAGGAACACTACTTCGATTCCGAAATCCTTTCGCACTACGGCGAGGGCGAGAGGCGGGCGGGGCTGCGCGAGCGGCTGGAGGACGTTGGCGCGAAGCGCATCGCCGATATGGACCGGGCCGGCATCGATATCCAGGTGCTGTCGCACGCCGCGCCGGGAACGCATCGCATGGATGCAGATAAGGCCGTGCCGCTCGCGCGAGGCGCGAATGATCGTTTACGCGACCTCGTGCGCCCGAACCCGCAGCGCTTCGCCGGATTCGCGACACTGCCTGCGTCCGACCCGCAAGCCGCTGCCGATGAGCTCGAACGCGCGGTCATGAAGCTCGATCTGAAAGGCGCGATGGTCCACGGGCTCACGCAGGGCCTTTTCATCGACGACAAGCGCTTCTG
>DASRIK010000497.1:0-4042 GCA_035650035.1 Burkholderiales bacterium
TCGCCAGACTCAAAAGCGTCATGCGGCGGCTGCAATCGCGCCCGCCGGCGCGGGATGTCGTGCGGGTCGGGCCGGAGCGGGTGCCCGTCGGACGCTGCTTTCTCGAGCTCGGCGCGCACCGCCTCGTCGACGTCCAGGGCCAGGAAGTGCCGATCACGAGCATGGAGTACGAGCTCCTCAGGATTTTCACCGAGCACCCCAACAAAGTCCTGACGCGCGACCAGATCCTCAATCTCACCCGCCATCGCGATTGGGAGCCGTTCGACCGCTCGATCGACATCCGGATCGCGCGGCTGCGCCGGAAAGTCGAACAGAATCCGGGCGAACCACAGGCGATCCGTACGATCCGCGGCGCGGGCTACATGTTCGTCCCCGGGCACGCCTGACCGCCGGCCGCCGGCGGGCGGCACTTTTCCTTCTGTCGCCGCCCTCCTCCCGGCTCGGTTCGCGGCGGGTTGTTTCAGGCGTGTAACAGTTTTCCGGGCACCGCCGGCCGTGCCTATACTTCCGCGCCATGCAGGTATCCACATCCCAGCCCGCAGAACTGCGGCACGAGGCGCTCGACTCCACGGTCCACGGGGTCGTCACGCTCTCCGAGAACATCGCGGACTCGAACGCGCGCTTCGCGCGGATGCTCGGCTGGAAACCCGCCGAGCTGCGAGGCAGATCGCTGCTGGAGTTCTGTCCCGAGCTGCAGGCCGACGGCGCGCTTTCCGGCGAGCGCTGGCAGCGGCGGTGGCAGGCCGCGGTCGCGGGCCTGCCGCAATGGTTCCCGTGGCAGTTCCGCACGCGCGAAGGACGCCGCCTGCACGCGCTCGTCCATCTGCGGGCAACCACCGAGAATGCGTCGCAACTCACTGCCGACGTTCACGACCTCTCCAACCTCCGCGATGCCACGTGGATCCGGCCCGAGACGCGCGCGCGGTTGCAGGACGTGCTCGAGAATACGAAAGCGGTGATCTTCGTCAAGGATCGCGAGGGGCGGTATGTATTCGCCAATCGCGAGCTCGAGCGCGCGATCAGAATGCCCGCCGCGCGCATCATCGGCCGGACGGACAACGACATCTGGCCCGCCGCGCTCGCAGAGCGTTTCCGTGCAAGCGACGCTCAAGTCCTGGAACAGCGCAGCGCAACCGAATTCGAAGTGACCGGACCGCTGAGCGGCCAGACAAGGACTTTCCTTTCGTTCAAGTTCCCGCTGTTCGCAGCGAACGGCGAGCCGTACGCCATCTGCGGCATAGCCACCGACATCACGGAACGCAAGCACACGCAGGATGCGCTCACGAATGCGGCGCTGGCCGTGTCCAGCGCACAGGGCGCGACCGTATTTCAGGAGCTCGTGCGCTACCTCGCCACGATTCTCGAGGTGGACGGCGCGCTCATAACGACGCCCTGCGAAGGCGGCGGCCAGATGCGCGTGCTTGCCTTTTACCTCGACGGCGAGGTGCGGGAAAACTTCGATTACGCGCTCGCCGGAACGCCGTGCGAGAACGTGATCGGGGGACAGTTCCGGATATATCCGTCCGCTATTCAGGAAAGATTCCCCGACGATCTCGACCTCCGGAAACTCGCGCTCGATAGCTACGCAGGGTTTCCGCTGAGCGATGGACAGGGCCACCCAGTCGGCTTGATCGCCGTGCTTTCGCGGAAGCCGATGACCAAAGGGGAGTTCATCGAATCGATCCTGAAGATCTTCGCGGTGCGTGCCGCCGCGGAGCTCGAAAGGCAGCGGGCCGAGGAAACGCTGCGACGTTCCGAAGCGAGCTACCGCGCGCTCTTCGAGGCGAGCGAAGACGCCGTCTTCATCCACGACTGGGACACCGGTCACGTCATCGACGTGAACCGGCGAGCGTGCGAGATCTACGGTTACACGTACGAGGAGATGAAGAACATCCGCGTCTCGGAGGTGAGCTCAGGACAGCACCCGTACACCGGAAAGGAGGCCGGGCGGGTGTTCGAGCAGGCGAAGCTCGGAAAGCCGATGCGGCTCGAGTGGCACCGGCGCAACAAGGACGGTAGCCTCCACTGGGACGAAGTCGTCATCCGGCCGGCAGTGATCGCGGGAGAGCGGCGGATGCTCGCGTTCACGCGCGAGATCACCGAGCGCAAACAGGCCGAGCAGGCGTTGCGGCAGGCGCAGAAAATGGAAGCGCTGGGGCACTTGACGGGCGGCATCGCGCACGACTTCAACAACCTGCTCACGAGCATCATGGGTTACGTCGTGCTCGCGGCGGAACATCCGGCCGCCGGCGCCGACCCCAAGCTCCAGAAATACCTCGAGCAGGCGCAGGCTTCCTGCACGCGCGCGCGTGATCTCATCCAGCAGATGCTCACGTTCAGCCGCGGGCAGCGCGGCCAGCCGCGGCCGGTCTCGCTCGCACCGCTCGTGAGCCAGGCGGTGACGCTCTTCGGATCATCTTTCCCATCGACCGTAACCGTCGAAACCCGGCTCGATCCGGATGTCCCCGCAGTGATGCTCGATCCGGTTCATCTCGATCAGATCCTGCTCAACCTTTGCCTGAACGCCCGCGATGCGATGAACGGCGCCGGCACGATCCGCGTAACGGTCGGCCCGTCTCGCAGCGTGGAGCACGTGTGTACAGCCTGTCGCCAGAGCGCAGCCGGTGAGTTCGTGGAGCTTTGTGTCGAGGACGACGGCCCTGGCATCGCGCCGGAAATCATGGACCGCATCTTCGATCCTTTCTTCACCACCAAGGAAGTGGGGAAAGGCAGTGGAATGGGCCTTTCCAGCGTACACGGAATCGTGCACGAGCTCGGCGGACACATCGCCGTCGACACGCAGGTCGGGCGCGGCACCCGTTTCCGCGTCTTGTTCCCCGCGATTGCGAGCGAGCCCGGGACGACCGACGTCGATGCACGAGTTCCGGCGCGAGCGCGGCTGCCGCAGCTGCGAGGACGTGTGCTCGTCGTGGACGACGAGAAAGCCGTGGGCGCTTTCATGCACGACCTCCTGGAGAGCTGGGGCCTGCAAGTGAGCGTGGTGGCGAGCGGGCCCGAAGCGGCCGCCGCGCTGGCCGACGACCGGGCGCGCTTCGATCTCGTCATCACGGACCAGATGATGCCCCGCATGACGGGCCTGCAGCTCGCGGCCGAGCTTGCAAGACTGCGTCCCGATCTTCCGGTCATTCTCTACACCGGATTCAATGAGGGCATCGCGCGCAGCGAAGTGGAGGCCGCACGCGTGCGTGCGGTCGCCACGAAACCCATCGATCCTCACCAGCTTTTCGGGCTTCTGCGCAACCACCTGCCGGCGTCGTAGTCACGCGGTGCAAACGCAGGCTTTTCGCTCACTTGGCGAGCCGCGCGACCGCGGGTATTCTTAGCCTGGAGTTACCGTCCTCGATCACAAGGAGAACCGATATGGCATTGCAGGCAGGAACTGCGGCGCCCGACTTCACGCTTGCCGCTCACAATACCGACCAGAAGATCTCGCTCGCGAGCTTCCGGGGCCGGCCGACGATCGTCAGCTTTCTGCCGATGGCCTTTACCGGCGGGTGAAAGAATCAAGTCAGCGGGTTCCGTGCGAACTACGATGAATTCAAAAAGCTGAACGTAGAAATACTTCAGATCAGCGCCGACACGATTCCGAGCCTGAAAGTCTGGGCGGAGCAACTCGGCGGTATCCCCTTCCCGCTTCTGTCGGATTACTGGCCACACGGTGCCATCGGGAAGGCTTATGGTATTTTCAGTGAAGAGCGCGGTCTCGACATGCGCTCGGCCTTCGTGCTCGACAAGGATGGTGTGATCCGCTGGTCGAAGTCGTACCAGCCAGGAACGATCCCCGAGAGCAAGGAGCTGCTGGAGCAACTGCAGAAGCTGTAAAGTTGCGGCGCGAGCCGGCGCGCCTTGCGCGCTGGACACACGCGTCGGGTGCGTTACGGACGCACCGCATCGATGCGAAGGACACGAAGGGTGAAACCTTTGTGTCCTTTGTTTTTTTACACTTCGTGTTTTTGTGTCGAGCCGTTGGTTATTTGTACATCTTCAACCCGCCTTTATACGGGTTGTACTGCCCCACCTC
>DASRIK010000498.1:0-2502 GCA_035650035.1 Burkholderiales bacterium
CGAACGGCTTGACGAGATAATCGTCGGCGCCGAGATCGAGACCCATGACTTTCTCTTCGGGTTTTTCGCGACCGGAGAGGATGAGCACTGGGAGGGTCGTGTTGCGACGCCGCAAACGCTTCAGCACTTCGAAGCCGTCGAGCTTGGGCAATCCGAGGTCGAGTATCAGCAGCCCGAACACGTCGCCCTTGAGCGCTTCGTCAGCCGCAGCGCCGTTCGGCACGCGATCGACGGTATAGCCGGCCTGCGCGAGCGCGAAGCTCAGCGCTTCGGCAAGCGGCTCGTCGTCTTCCGTGATCAGTATCCGCACGGCATCCCCTCCCCTCCGCTGCGGCTTGTCCCATCGCTCCGTTCCGCTTATGTCTTTTATGCGTCCACCGCGGAGATTGACGTGGATGATTGTAGTGCGGCAGTTCAGGATTTTGTAAGCATTTTTCAATAGCATGGCACACGCACGCGGAAAACAACGACTTAGTTCCTTGCGCGCCCCAGCGGCGTGACACGCGCGGGCTGCGCCAACCCAAGGAGGACAAGATGGAGCTCACTGCAAGACATCACGAGTACTGGCGCAAGAATCTCGTCATCACCGCAGTCCTGTTGGCCATCTGGTTCGTCGCGACGTTCGTCGAGGCGTGGTACGCGAGGGAGCTCAACAACTACACGTTCCTCGGCTTCCCGCTGGGCTTCTACATGTCGGCGCAGGGCTCGCTCATCATCTACGTGGTGATCATCTGGGTCTATGCCAAATACATGAGCAAGCTCGATAAGGAGTACAACGTCGACGAGGGAGATCTGGAATGAGCCAGGCGACGTTCTCCCACTCTTCCTTCAATTCCCAGCTCAAGAAGTACTACAGCTTCTACACGCTGGGGTTCATCGGCTTCCTCGTGGCGCTCGCGATTGCCGAACAGCTCGGCATGTCGCGCGAGTGGATCGGCTACTGGTTCCTCTTCGCGACGATAGGCCTCTACGCGGGCATCGGCATCATGAGCCGCACCGCGGAAGTCGCCGAATATTATGTTGCGGGGCGCCGCGTGCCGGCATTCTTCAACGGCATGGCGACAGGCGCGGACTGGATGAGCGCCGCCTCGTTCATCGGGATGGCCGGGACGCTCTTCCTGTCGGGCTTCGACGGCCTCGCCTTCGTGATGGGCTGGACAGGTGGTTATTGTCTCGTCGCGCTGTTCCTTGCGCCTTACCTGCGCAAGTTCGGCCAGTTCACGATCCCTGATTTTCTCGGCGCGCGCTACGGCGGCAACATCATCCGCACGATCGGTATCATCTCGGCCATCGTGTGCTCGTTCGTCTACGTCGTCGCGCAGATCTACGGCGTGGGGCTCATCACGAGCCGATTCACCGGCCTCGAGTTCGGTATCGGCGTATTCGTCGGCCTGGCCGGCATCCTGGTGTGCTCGATGCTGGGCGGCATGAAGGCCGTCACGTGGACGCAGGTCGCGCAGTACATCATTCTCATCATCGCGTACCTGACGCCCGTCGTCTGGCTCGGCGTAAAGCATACGGGCATACCCGTCCCGCAGTTCGCGTACGGTCAGACGCTGCAAAAGCTCGCCGAAGTCGAAAAGAAAATCTTCTCGGATCCGAGAGAAGCCGACGTCCGCAAGTACTTCAAGGACCGTGCGGATGCGGCGACCGCGGCAGAAAAGGACCTCACCAAAGCACATCGCGACCGCCGTGCCGCACTTGAGAAGGAAGTCGCGGATCTGCGCGCAGCGAATGCCCCGGCCGCGAGGATCGACCCACTGCAGAAGCTGCTCACCGAGTATCCGACGGATCCCGAAAAGTGGAAGGCCGGTGTCAGCAAGGACAAGGCGCTCGCGGCCCGCGCCGTACCTCCACGGCCGCATGCTGAACCGTACGTGGGCAAGGACGAGAAAGCACGCGACACGGCCCGGCTGAACTTCATCGGTATCGTGTTCTGCATGATGTTCGGCACGGCGGCGCTTCCGCACATCCTGATGCGCTACTACACGACGCCGAGCGTGCAGCAGGCGCGGCAGTCGGTGTTCTGGTCGCTCTTTTTCATCTTCCTCCTGTACTTCACGGCGCCGTGTCTGGCGGTGCTGGCGAAGTACGACGTCTACACGAACCTCGTCGGAAGCAGTTTCGCGTCGTTGCCGGCATGGGCAGCTGCGTGGGCCAAGGTGGACCCGACGCTGCTCAACATTTCGGATATCAACGGCGACGGCATCGTGCAGCTCGCGGAGATCGTGATCGGAGGCGACCTCATCGTGCTCGCGACACCAGAGATTGCGGGGCTTCCCTACGTGGTATCGGGCCTGGTCGCGGCCGGCGGTCTCGCAGCCGCGCTGTCGACCGCGGACGGGCTGCTGCTCACGATCGCCAACGCGCTGTCGCACGATCTCTACTACAAGATGATCGATCCGACCGCTTCCACGAAGAAACGGGTCACGATCTCCAAAGCGCTGCTCGTGGTGGTCGCGATCGTAGCCGCCTACGTGACATCTCTGAAACCCGGCGACA
>DASRIK010000499.1:0-14916 GCA_035650035.1 Burkholderiales bacterium
TCTTGCCATGTTCCTGCTGATCCTCGTTGTACAGTCGCGCGCCACCGGCCGCATGAAGAAAGAAACAGGCGAGGAAGAGGATCAAAAACGCAAGGCCCAGCGAATTTTCGTAGACGCGCAGGACCCACCCGCCGCGTCGAACCGGCCAGGGCGCGTCTTTCTTGGTCTTTGAATTCCGCGGGTCGCGGTCGACCGCCTCCTTCTGATAGAGCTTCTTCGATTCGGCCGAGCCTTTCTGGTACAGAAACACCGTCAGCGTTATGAACATGAACATCTGCAGGAACTCCGACTCCCAGTTTTCCATCGTTGCTTCGACGAAATGGGCGGTCGTGAGGTATTCCGCGAACGTGACCTCGGGGCGACCGTGCTCGCGCTGATCTTCGTTGTATTCGATCTGGCCGAAGAGTGCCTGGCCGACCATGAAGCTCACAAAGAAGAGTCCCAGCCACACGATCGAAAGGCCGTGCTCGTGGAAAAAGCTCCCTTTCTTCACCGACCTTGCTCTCACCATCCACCTTTCCTGTTTGCTGTTCGACAGTGCCAAAAACATCGTGAGCTGGATTCGAATGTCGTCCAGGCTCATACTGATTGTCGCAGGTTCCATCGGGATCGACTTGGGGGCGCCCGCGTGACGAGGTTCGTCTCAGCCCTTGCAGTTGCCATCGTGCTGCTCGCGCCGGGCATCGCGTCATCGCAAGCGTACCCGGCGAGGCCGCTTCGCCTGATCGTGCCGTCGGCACCCGGAGGCAGTCCGGACATCAACGCGCGCGAGCTTGCGAACGAGCTCACCCGGCAGATGGGCCAGCAGGTCGTCGTCGAGAACCGGCCGGGCGCGAGCGGCATCCTCGGCTACGAGCTGCTTGCACGTGCGACGCCCGACGGCTATACGTTCGGTTACATCTCGAACTTCATCGCCACGAATCCGACGCTCTATTCGAAGCTTCCCTACGATTTCTTCAGAGATTTCGAGCCGGTCGTCTGGTACTTTCGCGGGCTGAACGTGCTTACGGTATCGCCGTCGGTGCCTGCGCGCTCGGTGAAAGATCTGATCGAGCTCGCGCGCGCCAGACCGGGCAAGTTGTCGTTCGGAAGCTCCGGCATCGGGGCGACACCGCATCTCTCGATGGAGCTCTTCAAGAGCATGACCGAGACCGCGATCGTGCATGTGCCATACAAAGGCACGCAGCAGGCGGTCACGGATCTCATCGCCGGGCAGATCGACATCCTCTGCGACAACCTCGCTTCGATGCTGCCGCACGTGCGGTCCGGACGGGTGCGCGGTCTCGCCATCACCTCGCTCGCGCGGTCCGCCGCGATACCCGAGCTGCCGACGCTCGACGAGTCGGGCCTGCCGGGTTACGAGCTGACGGGCTGGTCGGGCATGGCCGTACCGCGCGGTGTTCCGCGCGCGATCGTGCTGCGCCTGAATGGCGAGATCAACAAGGCGCTGGCGTCGCCGCAGGTGACGAAGGGCATGGCGTTTCGAGGCGGCACGCCAGTTGGCGGAACGCCGGAAGAATTCGCCGAACACGTGCGCAAGGAGACGGAGAGGCTCGGCAAGCTCATCAAGGCAGTCGGAATCAAACCGCAGTAAGCGAGCTGCCGTCCCGAAGCACCGCAAGGAGGGCCGTTATGCAAAGCGTACGGCTTTTCGCTGCGCTGGCATGGCTGCCGGTTTCAGCTGGCGGTGCGCTCCGGCGGTCCAGTGAAAGCGATCGGTATACCGGGTCAGTAGCTCCCGGAAGGGATGAGTTTCCTTTGCGAAGGCCGAGTGCTGGGGTTGTCGCTGTGGTTCTTTGTTTGGCGCGGGCGCGCGCGTCGAATCGCATCGACGCGGCCGAACCCCTCGGGGCACAGCATTTGCACCGTTTTTGCGGAGCGCCACACCACCCATGATGCCGCGGTGCGCACCCACAATGGACCGGCGCATCGAGGCGCAACACGCACCGTCGTCGGGTGATTGACGGGCGAACCGTGGCGCAGCGTCCCGTAAACCAAGCGTCAAGGAGGCCGACAATGGCTGAGCGAGATCGATACCGTTATTGGAATGAAGAGCAGCACCGACGTGAGCCCGATCGTTCGTGGTCGCGCGATAGTCAGCAACAAAGCTGGCAGGATCCACGCGGGTCGCAATGGGCACCGGAGAGTAATTACGACGCCCAAATCAGGTATGGCGAGCGGCAGTACGGCGGGCCCCGCGATCAGGAGGCGGAATATCGCGGCTACCGCTCACAAGCGCCGTATCGAGGCGACCAGCCGTCGGGCTATGGCGGTTATGGCTCACCGACAGGCTATCGCGATGAATCTCACCGCGAATATGGGCCAAGCGGAGAATTGTCCGGCGTTACCGGCTATCGCCCGCAAGCAGAATACGGCGGCGGATGGCGGAGCGAGCAGGACGCACGCCAGCGTGCCCGCATTTTCCGACGCGGACCCAAGGGCTACAAACGTTCCGATGACCGCATCCGCGAAGATGTGTGCGAACGTCTGATGCACAGCGATCTCGACGTGAGCGACGTGACCGTGATAGTTATGGAAGGCACGGTGATCCTGGAGGGCACCGTTCCCGAGCGCCGTACGAAGCACGGAATCGAAGACATTGCGGAGCAGTCCCTGGGCGTGACCGACGTCGATAACAAGATTCGCATTTCGCGCCCGGCGTCCGAAACGAGCTGGAGCGGCAGGCGCGAGTCCTCCGAGGTGGATGGCCTCAATCGTTGTCTGCGAAGCGAGCTTTCGGCGATCGAAACGTATCGGCAGGCGCTCGACCGCGATCGTAACCAGTTTGGCGCGGAGCTCGAGTTCCAGCGGCTCTCCGACATTCTGCGCGATCACGAAGACGCCGCGGCCCGATTGCGTGAAGGGATCATGAGATCGGGTGGCGAACCTTCGAACGATTCAGGGGCATGGGGCACGTGGTCGAAGATCATCATGGGCGCCGCCAGGCTGTTCGGTGAGAAGGCTGCCTTGAAAGCATCGAAGGAGGGCGAGGAGAGTGGACTCGAGGAGTACCAACGGTTGCTGCGCAATTCGAATGCCCCTCCCGAGGTGTACGACCTCGCGGCCGAGCTCATGGCACGCCAGCAGCGGCACATCCGCGAGCTGGATAGCCTCATGGCTGCGTTAGAGCGCAGGTAGTAAGCGCCGCGCGCTCGTGGGCATCGGTGTTCTCGCGCTCGTACGACTCTCGCCCGAGCGCGTTGCTGCACTGACCGCCGCGGGCTACGACGTTCGCGAGGGGGCGAACCACGCAAGCCGCGTGGACGCCCTCCGCGAGAGCGCCGATTCTGTCAGGGCCGTTCTTACGAACGGGCGGTGGGGTCTCACCGGCGCCGAGATGGATTTACTTCCGAAGCTGGAGATCGTCTGCGCCGTCGGTGCTGGTTACGAGGCAGTCGATCTGGACACAGCGCGGCGTCGCGGCATCGCGGTCGCCAATTCTCCCGACACGAATGCATCTGCAGTCGCCGACTCGGCCATGATGCTGCTCATGGCGACGAGCCGGCACCTGCTTCAGGCCGATCGTTTCGTGCGTGCAGGCGGATGGCAGGATCAGTGGCGTATCGACACGCCCACTTTATCGGGCAAGCGTCTTGGCATTCTCGGCCTGGGAACGATCGGCAGCCAGATCGCCCACCGCGCGGCCTGCGGCTTCGATATGGAGGTGGGCTATCACAATCGCGCCGCTGTCGCGGGGTCGCCATATCGTTATTTCGTCAATCTCACGGAGCTCGCGACCTGGGCAGATTTTCTGATCGCGGCTGCGCCGGGCGGAGAGGGCACGCGGCACCTCATCGACGCTGACGTCCTCCGCGCATTGGGGCCAAAGGGCTATGTCGTGAATGTGGGTCGCGGCACGGTCATCGACACGGTGGCACTGATCGATGCACTGAAGTCAAAAAGAATTGCGGGCGCGGGCCTGGATGTGCTCGAAGGCGAACCCAGCGTCCCGCCGAAGCTTCAGGAGCTTCTGCAATTCGACAACGTGGTGATCACGCCGCACATCGCCGGGCGCGCACCCGAGGCGCGCACCGCGGCGACGGCATTGATTATCGAGAATCTGAACGCCCACTTCGGGGGTAAGCCGCTGGTATCGCCGGTGCTGCCCAAAAGCTGACGCCGACGATTACGACGAGGTCACTACGCGCCGGATGAGCGCGGCAGCGGGCGGAGTGCCGGCGATTACGTCGGCGGACGCGATGGGCCGCGCATTGCGTGCGCTCGGGGCAAAGCGCATCGGGCTCGTCTCACCGTATTCGGAAGAAGTCAACGCGCGGGCGCGGCTGCTGGAGGAGATGCCGGCGGGGTGACAACGGTTCGGCTCCCCTACCTTCAACGCGAATCCCTGGATGTAGGTTCACACAGCTGAATGTAGTCGTGTCACACGGATATCTGCGAAACAATCGACCGCTTGGCTTACTGCGGCTTGATCCCCATCGTCCTGATCACCTTCGTCCACTTCGCCACTTCCGTCCTGATCATCGAAGCGACTTCTTCGGACGTGGCGGGCGAAGGCTCGAGGCCTTGCTTCTCGAGGAGCTCCGACGCATCGGGCTGTCTCAATCCTTTGGCGATTTCGCCATTCAGGCTTTTCAAGATAGCCGCAGGCGTGCCGGCCGGTGCGAACAACGCGGTCCATGAATTGACCTCGTAGCCCGGCACGCCCGCCTCAGCGATCGTCGGCACATCGCGGAAGAAGGGCGAACGTTTTGCCGTGCTGACACCCAGCACCCGCAACTTCCCGGAGTTCAGCAGCGGCGTGGCCGTTTGCGAAGCAACGAACATGATGTGCACTTCACCGCCGACGAGCGCTGTGAACGCTGGACCGCCGCCCTTGTAAGGGACGTGTGTGAGCCGCACGCCGGCAAGATTTCCGAACAGCTCGGCTGCCACATGATTGCTGGTTCCCGTGCCGCCGGAGCTGTAGTTGAGATCGCCTGGCCGGGCTTTCGCGAGAGCGATAAGTGCTTTCACCGAGCGCACCGGGAGAGACGGATGGCTTACGAGTAGAAGCGGATAGGACGCGAGCGTCGCGACTGCTTCGAAGTCTCTTGCCGGGTCGTACGAGGCGTTCCCAAGAGCAGCGTTCATCACGAACGCGCTCGGGGTTGCAAGCAGCGTGTAACCATCCGCAGCCGATTTCGCGACGTACTCCGTGCCGACCATTCCGCCTGCGCCCGGTCTGTTCTCGATGACAACTGGACGCCCATAGGCTGCGGTCAGTTTTTGCGCGACGAGCCGCGCGATCGGCTCGACGCTGCCGCCCGACTGGAACGGCACCACGATGCGAAGCGGCTTGGCGGGATAGGTTTGTGCGCGAGCGATGGCCGGCAGAAGGGCCATCGCGACGGCTGCCCAGCAAAGCATTGTCTCTTTCCACGTAATGGAACTCATCGTGACCAGGTATCCCCCGCAAGCTAGAATCAAAACGTATCACATCCGCATTTTGCCGAGGGAATCACCGTGAAGAACCCGCGCCTCACCGGATATATCGCAAGTGCACTGGTCCCGTACAACGCCGACTTGAGCATCAACGAGCAGGAGTACGTG
Source organism: Burkholderiales bacterium (assembly GCA_035650035.1). Taxonomy (GTDB): domain Bacteria; phylum Pseudomonadota; class Gammaproteobacteria; order Burkholderiales; family SG8-41; genus JAQGMV01. The sequence goes on from DASRIK010000499.1 coordinate 5,551, forward strand.
AAGCATCTGAAGGAGATCAGCAAGGCGGACCGGTTGTGCGCAGTCTACGTCAACGCCCTGGTGGGCGAAGTCTTCTCGCTCGAACCGGACGAGCGCCGGCGGCTTCTCACGCTGGCGAGACAAACGGTTCCTTCGAATATCCCCATCATGTCCGGCGTCATCGGCAATCGCATGTCCGAGCTCGTCCAGGCAGCACACGAGGCGAGAGAGGCCGGCGCGGACGTGATCGAGGTCATGCCGCCTTTCGATGTCCTTTGGCTCCGAAGGCTCATGGAGCGCGAGGACGTGCCGTATCACTTCTTCAAGGAGCTCGCGAAAGAAGTGAACATGCCGATCTCGGTCTTCAAGTACTCGGCCGAGCGGGGCCTCGCGTATTCGAACGAAACGCTGGCCAGAATCGCCGACGACATCGAGCAGGTCGTCGCGATGAAGACGTCGTGCATGACTTGCGCAGACTACTACCAGGTGTGGAACAGGCTCAAAGGCAAGCTCTCGATCTTTGTCACCGGTGCAGACACGGTGGACATGCTCGGCATGATGATGATCGGTTCCGACGGCGCGCAGGCCGGCATCATGGCGCTCGGCCGGCAGAACTGGAGCCGTTTCATCGGATACTGCCTCGAGGGCAAATACACGGAAGCGCGCAACGTCTACATCGAAAAATGCGCACCGATTGCAGACCACATTTTCGGCGCGCCGCTGCGCACTTCACGCCCGCATCGCTCGGGCTCGACGACGGCGCTCATCAAGGAGGCTCTCGTCGCGACCGGCGTGTTCACGAGCGCGCGCGTGAGACCGCCGGATGTGGGTGCAAACAAGGAGGAGCGCGACGAAGTGATAAATCTGCTGAGGCGCCTCGAATTGCTGCCGCAGTAGCGAAGCGAAGCTCCGATAGCCTCGACTCATAATCCTCGAGCGGCGGTCGAACAGACGGACTCGCCGTACGCGGCGGCGCGACTCGCCGTGACGCTTGCGCTCATGACCATCGGCGCGTGCGGCATGTACATCGTGCCGGTGGTCCTGCCCGCTGTACAAGCGGAGTTTGGCGTCCCCCGCGCCGACGCGACGCTGCCCTACTCGCTGCTCATGATCAGCTTTGGCGTCGGCGGGCTTCTCATGGGCCGGCTGGCAGACCGTCACGGGATCATGGTCCCGCTTCTCATCGCCGGAGCCGCCCTCGGCCTCGGGTTCGGCCTCGCGGCCACGACGACGAGCCTGACGCCTTTCATGCTCGTCCACGGTCTTTTCATCGGGCTGCTGGGCAGCGCGGCCATGTTTGCGCCGCTCATCGCGGACACGTCGCTGTGGTGGGTGCGCCGACGCGGTATCGCCGTCGCGATCTGCGCGAGCGGCAACTATCTGGGGGGAGCGATCTGGCCGCCGGTAATCCAGTATTTCGTCGAGCAAGTCGGCTGGAGGCAGACCTATTTCGGGCTCGGCCTTTTCTGTTTCGTGGCGGTGACGGCGCTCGCGCTCCTCATGCGACGGCGGCCGCCGATTACCTTGCCCGCTGCCCGCGCGAAGGTAGCCGCGCCTGCCGCATCCCCATTCGGCCTCACGTCCGCACAGGCCCAGACGCTGCTCTGCATTGCGGCGATTGGGTGCTGTGTCGCGATGTCGATGCCCCAGGTACACATCGTCGCGTACTGCGCCGATCTCGGTTACGGCGCGGCCCGCGGCGCGCAGATGCTTTCGGTCATGATGGCGTTCGGCATTGTCAGCCGGCTCATCTCGGGCATGATCTGCGACCGCATCGGCGGCCTGCGCACGCTCCTGCTCGGCTCAGCGCTGCAAGGCGTGGCATTGCTTCTTTTCCTGCCGTTCGACTCGCTCAGCTCGCTCTACGTGATTGCCGCGCTCTTCGGACTGTTCCAGGGCGGGATCGTGCCGTCGTATGCCATCATTGTCCGCGAGCATTTCCCGGCATCCGAAGCGAGCACGCGGGTGGGTCTGGTCATCATGTGCACGCTCGTCGGAATGGCGCTCGGCGGCTGGATGTCGGGAAAGGTCTTCGACATCACGGGCTCGTATCACGCGGCGTTCGTGAACGGCATCGCGTGGAACGCGCTCAACCTTTCCATTGCCGTATTTCTGCTGTACCGCACACAGCTTCTCGCGCGGCGAGCGGCGGGGCCGTCGGCGGCGTAGCGATGGGGACAGACCACTAGCTGCGTGCGCTGCGGCTTAGTGGTCCGTCCCCTTAGTCACATCCCAAGCCATTCCGCTTTGTTCGATCCCAGCACCGGCGACGGCTTGTCCCAGTACGGCTTCGTCTCGGACATTCTCAAGACCGGCCCGAGGTGCTTGAGCGCGCCGTGGCCGCCTTTCGATTCGATCATGATCGCGTCGAGCTCGGCATCGGAGAGTCCCATTTCGGGCTGCGAATACGCGACTTTGCCTTGCTTGTAGATATACATGCCCGAGCGGCAGAGCGACACGCGAACGTGATACGAACCGCCTTCGCGCGCTCGGCGGGCGAGGGCGAGCAGCACGCCGTAAGCACCGTTGTAGCCCGTCGTATAGTCGCAGGCGGACGCGGGCAGGAGCTTCGGCCGTTCGTCTCCGTTATCGAGGCATATGCCGGTCGCGCATTGCGCGATCTGCTCCCATCCGCCCCGGTTCGAGAACGGCCCGCCGTGCCCATAGCAGCTGATCGAAACGTAGATGATGCCCGGACGTTCCTTCGCGAGCTGCTCCGGCGTGAGCCCGTGTTTGTCCATGATGCCGGGACGGTAACCCTGGCTGAACACGTCCGCGCTTCGGATGAGCTTCTTGAGCGCCGCCAGGTCGTCCGCTTTGGTGAGATCGAGAAAACAGCTTCGCTTGCCGTGGCTCGTGTCCTTTACGTGCTCGGGCACTTGCGGCAGATGCCTGGCCGCGATCATCAGCACGTCTGCACCGTTTTCGGCGAGCGTGCGCGCTGCCATCGGCCCGGCGAGGATGCGCGTGAGATCGAGCACTTTGATGCCCGAGAGCGGCCGATCGCCTTTCGGGAACGGGATCGGATCGGTGTCGCCGATTTTCGTGATCTCGATGAGCGGCTTGGCAGACAGCATTTTTCCGTGCGGATGCTCGAGCCATTCCGCGTTCGAGCGCACGATGGAGCCGCACGCGCGCGCTGCGGCGATCGCTTCCTCGAGATCGTGCGAGTCCCACTTTGCGATCGCTCTCGCGACGGCTTCGGCGGTCGATTCGCAACCGAGCACACCGATCACGCGATCGTGCAAATGAGGCAGATTGAAATGCGGCAGGTACCAGCGACCGTCCTTGCAGCGCCACGGCTGCGTGATCGAACGCATGTGCACCATGGACGGTGTCGCCGGCACGCGTTCCCAGCTGCCGCCCGCGGCAGGCTGGCTGAGATACTTCGAGCTGTTGCACGTAGCGGCCGCATGACGCGCATCGATCGCGACTTTCTGGCGGCGGCCGGTTTTCATCTCGTGTATGTCGGTGACGGCAACGCCGATGCCGGCAAGAATGTTCGCCGTCGTCTCGCCAACCTTGAAGCACGTTGAGAAGACGGGATCGCGTCCTGTGATCGTCACTTCGCCGGGCTCGGGCATGCCGCGCCCGCGAATGCGCATGATCTCTTCGAATCCGGGGTTCATGAATGAATCCTTTCGATGTGTCGCGTTACTTGCGGATCTCACACGCCCGAATTCGAAAGCCCGCCATTGATGTGCAGCGTCTGGCCGGTCATGTACGCGCCGGCGGGACCGCAGAGGCTGCGCACGATGCCGGCGATCTCGAACGGCGTTCCCCTGCGGCCCAGTGGAATCTGTTTCGAGCGGTCGACCACCGCTCTCTCGCGGGAAGTTTCGATCTGGCCCGGCGAAATGCAATTCACACGGATGCCCCATTCGGCGAGATCCTGCGCGAGCGCCTTCGTGAGCCCTACGACGCCGTGCTTGGATGCGGCGACGTGCGCCCGTTCCTTGAGCCCCAGCAAGGCAGTGACGCCCGCAAAGGTGATGATGCGTCCGTCGCCGGCCTGCTTGAGCGCCGGCAGACACGCTTTGGTCAGGAGGAAGACGCTGTCGAGATTGGTGGACAGAACCCGCCGCCAGTCATCGAAGCCGATCTCGTCGAAATGCACGTGTTCCCGAAGCGCGGCATTCAAGACCAGGATGTCGAGCCGGCCGAAACGTTTCAGCACCGCATCCACCATGGAGCGTATCTGTGCGGCATCTGCAACGTCAGCGACATAGGCGTCGGCATCCGTCCCGAGCGCTTTGATCTCCTGGGCGACGCCGCGGGCCTCCCCGAGATTCGAGCGTGTGTTTACGGCGACTTTCGCACCACCCGACGCAAGGGACAGCGCAATGGCGCGTCCGATGTTGCGCCCGGCACCCGTGACGAGCGCTACTTTGCCGGCGAACTCGTCGCCTTTGTGCATCCCTGCTTCGGTCATGGCTTTGCTCCGGTGAATGTTTGTTCAGGAAAAAATAGGCATGCGCGTTGTCGGTGCCCCATCACGTTTTGAGACGCGGGAAGAGCCGCAGCGCATTATCTCGATCGATCGCCATCCGCTCGCCTGCGCTGAAACCGCCTTTCGCCAGGTCGTTGCTCACTTTTCTGCCGTCCCAGAAGGGGTAGTCGGTGCCATAGAGCACCTGCGAAGGCGGAATGATCGCAAGCAGCGCTTTCAGTGCGCCTTCGTGGTGACCCTGTGCGGTGTCGTAATAGAACTTGCGCAGCTCGTGCATGAGGCCGTTCGGCAGCACGTTCTTGCGGTCTTTCTCGATTTCCTCGCGCTGGAAGCGTGAAAGCAGAAACGGCGTGACGCCGCCGCTGTGAGAAAAGATCCACTGGATGTCCGGATATTTTGCCGCGCCGCCTTGAAAGATGAGACTGATCATCGTGCGCGTCGTGTCCACCGGACCCTCGATCGCGTTGATCGAGATGTAGGGCATGATCTTCGCGCAGCACGCCGGCGTCGCGGGGTGCGTATAGACGACGGCTTTGCGCCGGTTGAGCTCTTCTAGGATGGGGAAGAAAGCGGGGTCTCCGAGCAGCCTGCCGCCGTAGCTCGTCCACAAGTAAATACCGTCGGCTTTCAGCGCGTCGTAGGCGTATTCGATTTCCCGCAGGCTTCCTTCGATATCGGGGAACGGAATGGACGCGAACGATCCGAAGCGCCCGGGATGGTCCCGCATCAGCTGTGCCGCGTATTCATTGGATATCCGCGCGATCTTGCGCGATCCCGCCACGTCGCCGCCCCACGCCTGCATCCCGGGATTGATGAGCGACGTGAAGCAGGTGGCGGTGCCGCTCTTTTCCATTTCCTCGAGCGTGCCCTCCACCGACCACTTTGCGTGGCCTAGCATCAGCGCTTTCAGCTCTTTCGAGTAGCCCGGCGGGGCAAAGTGGTGGTGCACGTCGATGCGATACGGCTTGCCAGCGGCCACCGTTCCGGCCGTCTGGCAGCCCGGCAGCAGCGCGGCCGCGCCGAGCGCGCCGACTGCCGAGAGAAACCGCCGGCGTGACGCTCGTTCCATATCGGCATCCGTTTCGAATTCCATCCTGTCTCCTCCTGAAGATCGTTACCTACGAGAAAACCTCATCTATCATGTACGAATACGGGAGGCGTCGACAATGGGTAGCGATATGAGAATGGCAGACATGATCAACCACCTCTGGACGCACAAGACGCAGGACCATCCGGTCTTTGCCGACGAAGAGCTCATGATCGAGCGCGGCGAGGGTGTCCATATCTGGACCGCTCGCGGCAAGAAGCTCATCGACGGCTTCGCGGGGCTGGCGGTTGTGCATGTGGGTCACGGGCGCGCGGAGATCGCGGATGCGATCCGCGAGCAGGCCGCAAAGCTTGCGTACTATCCGACGACGCGTCAGTTTTCGAATCCGCCCGCGGCGCAGCTCGCGGCGAAGCTTGCCACGCTCACACCCGGCGATCTCGATTACACGTTCTATGCTGTCAGCGGCGCCGAAGCGAACGAGCGGTCGGTGCAGATTGCGCGGCATTACTGGCTGCAGGTCGGCCGTCCGCAGAAGTACAAGATCGTCGCGCTGCAAGGCGGCTATCACGGCGGCACGATCGGCACGTTCGGCTTCGGCGGCACGGCGGAGCAGACGAAGGCGTACCAGCCCTATCAGTGGAGTGGCTTCACGAAAGTGGCTATTCCGTGCCCGTTCCGTCAGCGAGGCGCCGGCACCGACGAAGAGCTGGTGCGCCGTTGCGCGGACGCGCTTGCCGACGCGATACGTGCCGCCGATCCCGAAACCGTCGCGGCCGTCATCGTCGAGCCGGTGCAGGGCGCGGGCGGCTTCATCATTCCGCCGCTCGGCTGGCTTACGCGCATCCGTGACATCTGTGATGACCTCGAAGTGCTCATGATCGCCGACGAGGTTATCACGGGTTTCGGCCGCAGCGGGAAGTGGTTCGGCGTGCAGCACGAAGACGTGGTGCCGGATCTCATGTCCGTCGCGAAAGGCATCACCTCGGGTTACCTGCCACTGTCAGCCTCGATTACGCGCGCGAGAATCGCCGACGCGTTCGACGGGAAGAGCACCGAGGAGAACGTTCATCCCGGCACGTACGCGGGCCATCCGACCTCGTGCGCGGCGGCGCTTGCAAATCTCGCCATCATCGAGCGCGAGAATCTCGTCGAGAACGCCGTGCGTATGGGCGAGCGGCTGCACGCGGAGCTCGAGAAGCGGGTCGGCGATCTGCCGATCGTCGGCGAAGTGCGTTCCCGCGGGCTGATGGTCGCGGTGGAGCTCGTCGATCCGCAGCGCCGCGATCAGGCACTCGACAAGAAGCTCGTGGCGAGTCTCAACGTGCGTGCGTTCAAGAGAGGCGCCGTCGTTGCCGCCGGCGCTGGCGTGATGCGCGTGGCGCCGCCGCTTTCGATCAATGCGGCTGAAGTCGATGAGCTTGCGCAGATCATGGGAGACTCGCTCCGCGAGCTTCAGGACGAGCTGACCCGCTCTCCGGCCACGCTCACCGCAGCGTAAACCTTCAGGAGGGGAATCATGCTCGGTAAGACTCTTCTCGGCGCCGCGATCGCTGCATTTTCGCTTCAGGCACCCGCGCAGGATGTGAAGCTGCCCCAGACGCTCACCCTGACCGCCTACGATACGGGCTCGTCCGGCTTCAACATGGCGGTCGCGATCGGAAAGGCATTCAAGGATAAGTACGGCACCGACATGCGCGTGCTGCCCGCCGGGAACGACGTGGCGCGCCTTGCGCCCCTCAAGGGTAACCGTGCGCAGGCGTCGGCCATGGGGATCGGCGTGTACTTCGCACAGGAAGGCGTGTTCGAGTTCGGCGTGAAGGAATGGGGTCCCCAACCGCTGCGGCTCATGATGGCTGCGAGCGCATGCAATGCGATCTCGCTCGGCGTCGCCAAAGACGCCGGCGTGAAGGAGGTAAAGGACCTGAAAGGCAAGCGCGTCGGGATGGTGGTCGGCGCGCCCGCGCTCAACCAGAACGCGTTCGCGGTGCTCGCGTTCGGCAATCTCACGCGCAACGACGTCAAGCTCGTCGAATTCTCGAGCTACGGCGCGATGTGGAAAGCCATTCTCAACAACGAGGTCGATGCGGCCATCGGCTCGACGATCTCGGGCCAGGCCCGGGAAGCGGAGGCCTCGCCGCGCGGCCTCTACTATCCGCCGACGCCGGCCGCCGACAAAGCCGGCTGGGACCGGCTGCACAGATTCGGACCGTACTACGCGCCGCATAAGGCGACCTGCGGCGTTGGCATCACGAAGGAGAATCCCGTCGAGCTGCCCAACTATCCTTATCCGATCATGACCGCGTACTCCAATCAGAGCGCGGATCTCGTATATGGCATCGTGAAGGCGATGATCGCCACGTACGACGCATACAAGGACGGCGTGCCCGGCGCCGACGGGTTCGAGCTCAAGCGCCAGAACCTGGCGTGGGTGCTGCCGTATCACGAGGGCGCGGTTAGGGCGTTCAGGGAAGCCGGCGTGTGGAAGCCCGAACATGAGGCGCACAACCAGGCCCTGCTCAAGCGCCAGCAGGTGTTGGCGGACGCCTGGAGCGCTTACCTCAAGAGCAATCCTTCCGACGATAAAGCCGCCTTCGGCAAAGGCTGGCTCGCGGCACGCGCGGCCGCGCTGCGCAAAGCGGGGCTGCCCACGGTGTTCGATTAACCGGGCGTCGGCCACTATCCCCGGGCGGCCGCGCCCCGCATGACGAGCGCACCTGACAACCCGCGGCCTCCGGCGGATCTGTCCGTCGCCGCAGCTGCGGAAAGCGAAACGCTGCGTGTTCGCACGCTGCCGCCAGCATGGCGCTCGCTGCTGATCATCGCCGCTGCGCTCACGATCTTCCTGTGCATCAACCAGCAGTTCGTGCTGCGGTTCTTCGTCGGCTTCACGCCGCTCAACACCGAGTATTACTACGCGCTCGTGCTGGTGATGCTGCCGTTCGTGTTCGTGGTATTTCCCGGCAGCCAACGAGCGCCGCTGGACCGCGTGACCTGGGTCGACACGCTGCTCTTCGCAGCGACGGTCGCTGCGTCGGTCGTACTGCTCCTCAATATCCGCAGCGCGGCCGAGCTCGGCTGGGAATTTGCCGGCGCGCCGCAGTCGATCGTCTGGACCGGTTACGTGATGTGGGCCCTCCTCATGGAAGGCCTTCGTCGTACCGGGGGCTGGGGTCTTATGCTCTCGGTGGCACCGTTCACGTTCTATCCGCTGTTCGCCGACGCCGCGTGGCTGGGGCCGCTCAAGGGCACTCAGTCGACGGCCGCTCAGGCGAGCGCTTATCACATGCTGTCGCTCGAAAGTCTTCTCGGCATTCCGCTGCAGGCCTTTGCGGAGACCGTAATCGGATTTCTCGTGTTCGGCACGGCGTTGATGATGACCGGCGCGGGGAAATTCTTCATCGATATCGCATTCGCGCTGTGCGGCACGTTCCGCGGCGGCGCGGCCAAAGTATGCATTTTTGCGAGCGGCCTGCTGGGCATGATGTCAGGCTCCGTCGTGGCCAACGTGCTGACCGCCGGCACCATGACGATTCCGGTGATGTAGCGCACCGGCTTTCGCGCTTCATACGCGGGCGCGATCGAAGCCTGCGCCTCGACAGGTGCCGTGCTCGCGCCGCCGGTGATGGGCGCCACCGCCTTTGTCATGGCGCAGTTCCTGAACGTGAGTTACGCGCAGGTGGCGCTTGCAGCGGCGATTCCGGCGCTGCTCTATTACTTCGGTCTTTTCATGCAGGTGGACGCCTACGCTGCGCGCCACGGGCTGAAAGGACTGCCGCGCGAGGAACTGCCCAGCCTCTCCGCGGCGATCAAGGAAGGCTGGTACTACGCGTTCGTCATCGCACTCCTGGTGTTCATGCTGCTGGTGATGAAACGCGAGAGCCATGCGCCG
>DASRIK010000500.1:0-3112 GCA_035650035.1 Burkholderiales bacterium
TTCTCTCTTGCCCGCGAACGCCAATCCGAAGCTGGATCTCAGAAGCATCGGCTGGCGGCTGAGCCGTGGGCCCGTGACAGGCATCGTATCCAAAATACTCCGTATAAATCTCCTCGAATTGGAGACCAAGTTGTCGAAGACGTGCTCGCACGATGTTATCGGCTGCTTTCGCCTTCACGACTGCACCGGGCCAGCTGTAGACGAGCGTGCCGATCGCTTTCCAGCCGTATTCGTAGCTGATCGAAACCTTGAGCGAGTCCGTTCGCGGGCCGCCTCGTATTCCTTTCACGCGCACCCGGTCGGGCCCGTCGTCATCGAGTTGAATGGAAGTGAAGTCGGCGACGCAGTCCGGCGTGATGTACATCTTGGGGTCCCCCAGTTCGTAGAGAAGCTGCTCCTTCACAACGTCGCTCGACACTCGCCCGCCTGTCCCCGTGTGTTTCGTGATCACGAAGCTCCCGTCCGGCTCGGCTTCGATGATCGGGTAGCCGATATTCGTCATGTCCGGTATGCTCTGCCAATCGACCTGGCAGTTGCCGCCCGTGCATTGTGCGCCGCACTCCACGATGTGACCGGCGATCGTCCCGGACGCCATGAGGTCCCACTGATCCGCGTGCCAGCAAAAGCTGTGAATCATGGGCGCGAGAGCAAGCGCGGTATCGGTAGATCGGCCCGCGATCACCACATCCGCACCGGTTCCGAGTGCTTCGGCGAGCGGGAACGCTCCGATGTAGGCGTTGGCGCTCAGGATGCGGTCGCGTACGGTTGACAGCGGCTCGCCCGTGTCCATGTTGCGCATCTCGAGCCCGCGCGCGAGCATATCGTCGATGCGGCCGTAGATGTCATCGCCGGCTACAACCGCCACCTTCAGATCCGGCGCGGCGCGGCGTACCTCGCGCGCACATGCGAGTGGATTAACACCTCCGGCATTGGCGATGACCCTAATCTTTCGCTGCCCCAGCAGCTTGCCTATTCGCCCGATCAGCAGCGGGAAATCGCGCGCATAGCCGAGGTTCGGATCCGCCTGCTTCTGTTTCTGCAGGATGGACATGGTGATCTCAGCGAGATAGTCGAGGATCAGATAGTCGATCGGACCCTGTTCGACGAGGCGAACCGGAGCTTCCAGCCAGTCGCCCCAGAAGCCCTGGCCGTTGGCTATGCGGATCATCGTTAGATTCTAGAGCAGTCAGCTATCGGTATTCAGCGATCTGCCAGGAAAAGCTGATCGCTAGCCGCTGACCGCTGACAGCTCCAACTCACATGCGCTCGAGCACAGTGTGCTCCGCGTGGCGCGAATACAGCGCGGTTTCTAGCGCGAACGTCAATACAGGCCGTGTGGAGACCGGATCGATGATCGCATCGACGTGCCCGCGCGCAGCGGCAAAACGCGCATCGAGCCAGCGCTCGTAATCGGCGTGCGTTTTCTCAATACGCTCTTTCAACTCCTGGGGCTGCGGCTTCCCTTCCTTCCGCAGCTTGTCGATCTCCGGACCGTGAATCGCCTTCACAGCGGACTCGCCTTCCATCACGCCGATGCGGGCCGTGGGCCAACCGAACGTAAAGTGCGGATCGAAGCCCTGACCGGCCATTGCATAATAGCCCGCGCCGCTCGCGTGATTGACGGTCAGAACAAGCTTCGGCACGGTGGCGCAGGCCATGGTCTCCACCATCTCGGCTCCCGCCCGAATAATGCCCTCGCTCTCTGCTTCGGTGCCGACCATGAATCCGGAGACGTCCTGAAGATAAACGATCGGCAGGCGATGCCGCTCGGCGTTCTCGACGAAATAGGCGACTTTGCGCGCGGATTCGGTATAGACGATGCCGCCAATTCGCGGACCCGTGGACGTCTTGAGGAAGCCGCGGCGATTCGCGATCAACGCGACAGGATGACCGGACAATTTCGTATTGGCGCAAAGCAGCTCAGGAGCGTGTTCGGGTTGAAATTCGAGAAACTCACCGCCGTCGAAGATGCGGTCGATAATTTCTGTGACTTCATACGGAGCGCGATGATCCGCAGGCAGGACGTCGTAGAGACCCTCCGACGGTTTGGCAGGCATGGCGCCTGACTCTGCAGACTGATGCGGCCGTGGAGTCATTTCACCGAAAAGCCGGCGAATGAGAGCAAGGCAATCGGCGTCGTCCTTCGCCATGTAATGCGCTACGCCGCTGGTGCGCGTGTGCAGGCCGGCGCCGCCCAGCGATTCCGCGTCAATCGACTGCCCAATGGCGCCCTTCACCAGGTTCGGCCCGCCCAGACCCATGAAGCTGGTCTTCTCGACCATGATGATCACATCGCTGAGAGCGGGAAGATAGGCGCCCCCGGCGATGCAGGGTCCCATTACGGCCGAAATCTGCGGGACGCGAAGCTTTCTGCGCATCAGCGAGTTGTAGTAGAAGATGCGCGCCGCTCCATACTGTCCGGGGAAGATGCCGTCCTGCAGCGGCAGGTTCACGCCCGCCGAATCCACCAGGTACACGATCGGCACGCGGTTGCGCATTGCGATCTCCTGCGCACGCAGGATCTTCGTGATTGTTTCGGGCCACCACGCGCCGGCTTTCACGGTAGCGTCGTTGGCGACAATGACCACAGGCCTGTCCTCAATCCGCGACACCCCGGTGACGACGCCGGCCGCCGGCGCCTGCGATTCATACAGGTCGTAGGCGACCATCAGTCCGATCTCGAGAAACATTGCGCCGGGATCGATGACCTTCGCAATGCGCTCGCGCGCGGTCAGTTTGCCATCGCGGTGCTGCTTCTCGATTCTGGAGGCGCCTCCGCCCTCGCGCAGGCGATCCTCCAACTGGCGCAGCTCGTCGACGAGGTGCCGCATGGAAATTACAGTGTATGCTGCTGGCTGAGCATGCCACGACTCACGCCTGTCGCTTTTCTGCTCTCGATCGCCCCGCTGCCTGTTGCGGCGCATAACGTGAGTATGAGCACCAGCCGGTTGGACGTTCACGGCGAACGAGCGACGCTCGAGATCCGGGTGCCGTCATACGAAGCGCGGCACGTCGCCGATCCTCCTCGCACGATTCCTGCGGCGATTCAGATCGACGGCACGCAGCCCGCGAGCGCGGCCTGCGCCGAAGAGAGCGGCAGTTACGTATGCCG
>DASRIK010000501.1:0-4245 GCA_035650035.1 Burkholderiales bacterium
CTTTTCAGTGGACGTCGCACCCAGCGTGCGCAGGTAGTAAGTCGTCTTGAGACCCCGGACCCAGGCGAGCTTGTAAGTCTCGTCGAGCCGCTTGCCGGACGCACCGGCCATGTAGATATTCAGCGACTGTGACTGGTCCACCCATTTCTGGCGGCGGGCCGCGCATTCGACGAGCCACTGGGGCTCGATCTCGAACGCGGTCGCATAGAGGCTCCGGATATCGGGCGGGATGCGATCGATTTTCGAAAGCGATCCATCGAAGTACTTGAGGTCCGCGATCATGACCTCGTCCCACAGGTTGAGCTTTTTCAAGTCTCTCACCAGGAACTCGTTCACCACAGTGAATTCGCCCGACAGATTCGATTTCACGTACAGGTTCTGATACGTGGGCTCGATGCATTGCGAGAGACCCGTGATGTTCGCGATCGTCGCGGTCGGCGCAATGGCGAGACAGTTCGAATTGCGCATCCCGACCTGCTTCACGCGTTGGCGCAGCGCCTCCCAATCGAGGCTCGCAGAGGTATCGCATTCGACGTAGCCGCCGCGCTCTTCCTTCAGCAGCTTCAGCGTGTCGAGAGGCAGAATGCCGCGGTCCCAGAGCGAACCCTTGAAAGTGGAGTACGGGCCGCGCTCCTCGGCCAGATCAGTGGAAGCCCGGTAAGCGGTATAGGCAATCGCCTCCATGGAGCGATCGGCGAACTGCACTGCAGCGGGCGAGCCGTATGGCATGCGCAGCATGTGCAGGCAGTCCTGGAAACCCATGATGCCGAGACCGACCGGCCGGTGCTTGAAGTTGGAGTTTTTCGCCTTGCCGACCGAATAGAAGTTGAGATCGATCACGTTGTCGAGCATGCGCATGGCAGTGCCGATCGTCTGTCTCAGCTTCTCCATGTTCATGCGGCCGCTCGAGAGATCGAGATGCGCCAGCATGTTCACGGACCCCAGGTTGCACACCGCAATCTCGTCCGGTCCCGTGTTGAGCGTGATCTCCGTGCAGAGATTCGAGCTGTGCACGACGCCGACATGGTGCTGAGGGCTGCGCAGATTGCACGGATCCTTGAACGTAATCCACGGGTGCCCGGTTTCGAACAGCATCGAAAGCATCTTGCGCCAGAGCTGCACGGCCGGCACTTTCTTGTAGAGCTTCAGCTCGCCGCGCGCGGCGCGGGCTTCATGCTCGAGGTAGGCTTTCTCGAAAGCTTTTCCGAACTTGTCGTGGAGGTCGGGCACGTCCGACGGCGAAAAGAGCGTCCACTCGCCCTCTTCCATCACGCGCTTCATGAACAGATCCGGCACCCAGTTCGCCGTGTTCATGTCGTGCGTGCGACGGCGATCGTCGCCCGTGTTCTTCCGCAGCTCGAGAAACTCTTCGACGTCGAGATGCCACGTTTCGAGATACGAGCACACAGCACCTTTGCGTTTGCCGCCCTGATTCACGGCCACCGCGGTGTCATTCACGACTTTCAGGAACGGGACCACCCCCTGCGATTTCCCGTTCGTGCCTTTGATATAAGCGCCGAGCGCGCGCACGGGCGTCCAGTCGTTGCCGATGCCGCCGGCGTATTTCTGCAGCATCGCGTTCTCCTTGATCGCCTCGTAAATCCCTTCGAGGTTGTCGGAGACTGTCGTGAGATAGCAGCTCGCGAGCTGAGAGCGGCGGGTGCCCGAATTGAAAAGCGTCGGCGTGGAGCTCATGAAATCGAAGCTCGACAGCACGTTGTAGAACTCGATCGCGCGCGCTTCACGCTCGGCCTTGGGTTCGTTCAGTGCAAGACCCATGGCAACGCGCATGAAGAAGACCTGCGGCAGCTCGATGCGGCGGCCCCGGATATGCAGAAAATAGCGGTCGTAGAGAATCTGCAGACCGAGGTAGGTGAACTTGAGATCGCGGTTCGCGTCGAGCGCAGCACCCAGGCACTTCAAGTCGTATTCGGCGAGCCGCTCGTCGAGCAGCTCCGCCTCGATTCCCTGCTTCACGAATTCCGGCAGGTACTGCGCATAGCGAGCGTGCATCTCCGCCTGCATCACTTCTTCGCCCAGCGTTTCGAGCCGCAGCGAATTGAGCAGCAAGCGCGCCGTGGCGTAGGCGTAGCCAGGATCCTGCTCGATCAGCGCACGTGCGGCGAGGATCAGCGACTTCCTGACTTCCTCCATCGGCACGCCCTCGTACAGGTCGCGCTGCACCGCTTCCAGGACGGGGGCGGCACTGACATCGCCACCCAACCCCTCGCATGCGCTATTCACCAGAGCCGTGATGCGCGGCAGATCGAGCGGCTGCGCCACGCCGTTCTCGATGACGTTGACGACCCCTCGCGCCTGCTGCGCCGCGGCCTGCTGCTCGCGCTGCTTCGCCCGTTCGCGTGCACGCTCTTCGCGGTAGAGCACGTAGGCGCGCGCGACGTTGTGCTCGCCCGCGCGCATGAGCGCGAGCTCGACCTGGTCCTGGATGTCTTCGATGTGGAACGTGCCGCCGGAGGGTTGCCGGCGCTTGAGCGCCTGCACGACCGCCTCGGTCAGCCTCGCTACCTGCTCGCGCACGCGCGCCGACGCCGCGCCGGTGCCGCCGTTGACGGCCAGAAAAGCTTTCGTCATCGCGACCGAAATCTTCGGGGGCTCGAAGCCGACCACGGCTCCGTTGCGCCGGATAATCTTGTATTCGACAAACTCGTTTTCCGGGGCACCTGTCGACTGAGACATAGTGAAACCGATGCTCGGCGGGACGGTGACCGTCTCGGTGGTTAATTGCATGCTAACTCCTTGATCGTCTTGGCTTACTTACACCAGGGGAAAGTCCAGGACTCCTCCCGACCTCGAACCACAAGATATTGTGGTTTGAACCGCGTTTTAAACAAATTCTAGTAGCGGGATTTTTCAAACGCAATAGTTTTCCACGAAAAATCTGCGGACCGTTTTCGCCGCTCTCGAGCCACCGAAAGAAAGGGTTTCGACCGCCGAGAATCAGTGGAATTCGGCCGGGCTGACGGAGCGCGGCACGAGGCTTCGAGAACCTGCTTATCAGCGAGCGGCCGGCCCGCAGTCCGCGATCATCGAGCGGTAGCGATCCCAGTCGAACGAAGGACCGGGATCGGTTTTCCGGCCCGGCGCAATCTCCGAGTGGCCGGCAATAGCGGAGATCGGATAGCGACGGTGCAACGCACGTGTGAGGCGGGCGAGCGCGTCGTATTGCGCGGCCTCGAAAGGCCCGTCATCGCACCCTTCGAGCTCGATGCCGACGGAATAATCGTTGCACCGTGGCCGGCCCTCCCAGCTCGATACTCCGGCGTGCCACGCGCGTTTGCTGCAGGGGACGTATTGAGTCGTCGTGCCGTCCCTGCGTACGACGAAATGCGCGGACACTCTCAGTTCGGCTATGCCGGCGTAATACGGATGCTCATCTGGATTGAGCCGATTTAGAAAAAGCTGTTCGATACCGGGCCCCCCGAATTGTCCCGGGGGCAGGCTGATCGAATGTACGACGATGAGGTCTACGTCCACGCCGGCGGGCCGCTCGTCGCAGTTTGGAGAAGGGACCAACGGCACACCTTCAGCGAGACCGTCAGCGTTTATTTCCATCGCACGACGCCTGCTCGATACCGAGTACAGAGATACCCGAACATCAACTTTTCGCGTCGAGCTCGTCTTTGATGCCGAGCCGCTCCATGCGATAGCGCAGCGCGCGGAAAGTGATGCCCAGCAGCTTCGCGGCCGCCGTGCGGTTGTAGCGAGTCTGCTCGAGTGCCTGCAGTATCGCCTTTCTTTCGATCGCGTCCAGGCGTTCCTGGAGCGGCAAGGCGTCCAGCTCCTCGGTCGACTGCTCTTCCACGGGCCGCTGCGCGAGCCGCAGGTCGGTCGCGGTGATTTCTTCGCCGGTCGCGAGCGCGAGGGCGCGCTCGAGCACGTTTTCGAGCTCGCGAACGTTTCCCGGAAAGTCGTAACGCATGAGCTCGGCCTGGGCATCTGGCGCCAGCTTCGGTGGCTCGTCGTCACCGCACTGCCGCTTCAGGATGGCTGCCGCCAGCACGGGAATGTCGTCGCGCATCTCGCGCAGACTCGGCATCCGGAGCTCGATCACGTTCAGCCTGTAGTACAAGTCCTGCCGGAACGCGCCGCCTTTCACTTCGTCGCTCAGGTTTCTGTGCGTCGCGCTGATGATGCGCACGTCCACCGGCTCCTCTCCCGTCGCGCCGATCTTTCGCACTTTCTTTTCCTGGATCGCGCGGAGAAGCTTCACCTGCATTTGCAACG
>DASRIK010000502.1:0-4123 GCA_035650035.1 Burkholderiales bacterium
GGGTCGAAGCGGTCGTGATTACCGCGAGCGGCTGTGGTGTGACCGTGAAGGATTACGCCTATCAGCTCGCGCGCGACCCCGCTTACGCTGACAAAGCAAAGCGCGTCTCTGAGCTCGCGAAAGACGTGAGCGAAGTGATCCTTGCGGAACGCGAGCGGCTGCAAGCGCTGCTTCCCCCACCCGGCTCTCGTCTCCCGAAGATCGCCTTCCACGCGCCCTGCACGCTTCAGCACGGTCTGAAGATACGCGGAGAAATCGAGGCCTTTCTTGTATCCCTGGGCTTCGAGGTGACACCCGTGCGTGACGCTCACTTGTGCTGCGGTTCCGCGGGCACGTATTCGCTGCTTCAGCCCGAGCTTTCGCAGCGGCTGCTCGAAAACAAGCTCGCGGCGCTCACCGAGCACGCGCCCGAAGAGATCGTGACCGCGAACATCGGCTGCCAGACGCATTTGCAAAGCGGTACCGATCGGCCGGTACGGCACTGGATCGAACTCGTCGACGAGCGGCTGGAATGATCGCGCTGCCGCAATGCTCAATTCAAACGCCGGCATGGCTATTGTACTTTTCAATGAACCGGCGTACGATCGCGTCCACTTCGCACGTGGAGGGATTCGGTCGATGCTCCAGGTCTCACGGCGTACTGCCGCCGTACTCGAGAAGAAAGCACGGCGCTCCGGCGACCAACCGGCGAAAGGCGTCTTTCTCGAAAGCGCGCCCAGCGTACCGGTCTACGAAGAGGAGCTCTGGACGAGCCGGCAGCGTCAGGCGTGCTCCATCCACGAAGTGTCGTATCGCGCGTGCTTCAAACCCCAGCTTCCGGCCTACTTCATCGAGCGGCTGAGCGAAGAAGGCGACCTTGTATACGACCCATTCAGTGGACGCGGCACGACGCCTGTCGAGGCCGCGCTGCGGGGCCGCAGAGTCATCGCGAACGATATAAACCCGCTCTCGGCCATTTTCGCGCGGCCGCGGCTCGAAGTTCCGCACGTGAGTGAAGTCGACGCGCGCCTGAACGCGATCGATCTCGAGCAGCGAGTGCGTCCCACGGTCGATCTCTCGATGTTCTTTCACGCCGATACCGAGCGCGAGTTGCTGAATCTCCGCGCGTATCTCAACGCGCGGCGGCGCTCGCGCAGCGAGGACGCCATCGATCGCTGGATCAGAATGGTCGCGACGAACCGGCTGACCGGCCACTCGTCGGGTTTCTTTTCGGTCTATACCCTGCCGCCGAATCAGGCGGTCACGCCCGAAGGACAGCTACGGATCAACCAGCGGCTCGAGCAGACACCGGCTTACCGTAACGTGAGGGACCTGATCCTGCGGAAATCCGTGCAGCTTCAGAGCGATCTCACCGCAGCCGACCGCGAGCGGCTGCGCCGCGCGGCGGCACATGCACGGTTCCTGGAGTGCCCGGCCGCCGCGAGCCGGGCTATCGACTCGCACGTGGTGCAACTCACCGTCACGTCCCCTCCCTTTCTCGACGTCGTGCAGTACGCGAAAGACAACTGGCTGCGTTGCTGGTTCAACGGGCTCGACGCGAAAGCCATCGGCCGTCGTATGACGATCATGCGCAACGTCGAGGAATGGGCAAACGCAATGCAGGCGGTCTTTGCGGAGCTCTATCGCGTAACGCGCCCCGGCGGATGGCTGGCGTTCGAAGTCGGAGAAGTGCGCCGAGGCGAGATCCGGCTCGAAGAAGTGATCGCGCCGATCGGCATGGCCGCGGGCTTCGAATGCCAGGCCGTGCTGATCAACGCACAACGGTTTACGAAGACGGCGAACATCTGGGGCATCAGTAACAACCGTCTCGGGACGAACACGAACCGCATCGTGATCTTTCGCAAGTCGGCGCCGCGGCGATGACGTAGCGGCCGCATCATCGGCCGCGGCACGTGCGCGTGGGGCCGGATACACCGTGCTAGTATTGTCGGGCAGTCGCATTCCTGCGCCGCTCCACCTCCCACGGTTTTACCGACGGACATACCTCGTGGCGATCGATTACGAAAGGCTCATCAACTGGCGGATTCCCGAAGTCGAGCAGCAGCTCACGAAACGGGACACCATACTTTATGCCCTCGGAGTCGGTCTTGGCGCCGACCCCTGTGACGAGAACCAGCTGAAGTTCGTGTACGAGCAGAATCTCGTCGCGTTGCCGACGATGGCGATCGTCCTCGGCTATCCCGGGCCGTGGCACGCGCAGGGCGACACGGGCATTACACGCAGTCATGTCGTCCATGGCGAACAGGGATTCAGGATCCATCGCGCGCTCCCCGTCGAAGGAGCGGTGACAGGCCTCACGGAAATCACGGACGTCATCGACAAGGGCAAGGACAAAGGCGCGCTCGTAATCACGCGATGCGAGGTGCGCGACAAAGCGACCGAAGAAGTCGTCTGCACCCTGACCTCGACCACTTTCTGCCGCGCGGACGGCGGATTCGGCGGCCCGTCAGGTCCCGTGCGCGAGCCGCATCGGCTGCCGGAAAGAGCGCCGGACTTCGCGTGCGATCTGCCGACACTGCCGCAGGCCGCACTCATCTATCGCCTCTCGGGCGATTACAACCCGCTCCACGCCGATCCGGCGTACGCGAAGAAGGCGGGCTTCAAGATGCCGATCCTTCATGGGCGCTGTACGTTCAGCATCGCCGGCCATGCGCTGCTGAGGACCTGCTGCGAATACGATCCTGAACGCTTGAGGAGCATGGAGGGTCGCTTCTCGTCACCCGTCTATCCCGGTGAAACGATCCGCACCGAAATGTGGATCGACGGCCCGATCGTGAGCTTCCGCTCGACGGTTCCCGCACGCGGCGTGACGGTGCTCAACAACGGCCGGGCGGAGATCGACCCGGCTTCCAGCGGCAACGCATGACATCCGGCGCGACATTCGAAGAAGAACACAAGCTCCTCGACCTGGGCGCAACGCAGATCGAATACGTGGCGCAGGGTCGCGGGCCGCTCGTCGTGTTGCTGCCGTCGCTCGGCCGCGGCGCCGAAGATTTCGATGATGTTCGACGCCGGCTCGTATACGCCTGCCGCGTCATAACTCCCCAGCCGCGCGGAATCCGTGCAAGCCGCGGCGCGATGAGCGGCATAACACTGCACGATTACGCGCGCGATGTAGCTGCCGTGATCGAGAACGAGGAAGGCGGCCCGGCGCTCGTCGGCGGCCATGCATTCGGGAATTTCGTCGCGCGGACGCTGGCGACGGACCGCCCGGACCTCGTTTGCGGCGTCGCTTTGCTCGGCGCGACGCACGTCTGGCCGGTGCCGCCGGATGTGCGCGAGTCCATCATGAAAAGCAGCGATCTGTCTCTATCTGATGCGGAGCGGCTGCGCTGTCTCGAGCATGCTTTCTTTTCATCCGCGAGCGATGCGCGCGTATGGCTCGCGGGCTGGCATCCCGAAGTGAAAAAGACGCAGCGTGTCGCGACGGATGCCACCCCGCAGGCGGAATGGTGGCACGCCGGTGGCGTGCCGATCCTGGACGTGCAGCCCGAAGACGATGTGATGATCCCGCCCGAAAGCCGCTCGCGCTATCGCGACGAGCTCGGCGAGCGTGTGTCGATCGTGCGTATTCCGCGAGCGGGTCATGCGCTGCTGCCCGAGCAGCCCGAGCTCGTCGCACGTGCGCTCCTCGAGTTTGCCGCGCGACTGTTCCCGTCCGCATGATGCAGCCCGACCTTGCGCGCTTCCTGAGCCCGCGTGGGATAGCCGTCGTCGGGGCTTCGAACGACCTCAGTCGCATCGGGGGCCAGCCGCTTCGGCTGCTCACCGAGTTCGGCTACCGAGGCAAGGTTTATCCCGTAAACCCCAAGTACACGGAGGTGAAAGGGCTGCCTTGCTATCCGCATCTCGGTGCGGTCCCGAAGCCGTGCGACGTTGCGCTGATCGCGCTCTCCGCACCGCACGTGCCGGGTGTGATCGAGGAGTGCGGCCGCGCAGGCATACCGTACGCGCTCGTGCTTTCAGCCGGTTTCAGCGAAGTCGGTGAAGAGGGGCAGTCGCTGCAGGCGAAGCTCGTAGAGGCCGCGAAAAAAAGCGGTGTTCGCGTAAACGGCCCGAATTGCCTGGGCATCTTCAATCTGAAAGAAGGTGTGCGAAACGGGTTCGGCGGCACGCTCCAGCT
>DASRIK010000503.1:0-8002 GCA_035650035.1 Burkholderiales bacterium
GGGCGCATGCCGGCGGCGTCCGAATAGTTGTTCAGCACGACGTCGCCGTACTCGGCGCGCGCATCTCGAGCGTCGTATACGAAGCTCACTACTATGAGGAGCGCTATTGCTGCGGTAAGTAATGCTTTGCACCGGTTCTTCATTACCCTTTCCTCAGAACTGCCCGAATTGGCGCGCAACGCGCAGATACACGAGGCCGTTGCGCTTGCCGTCGATGTCCGCGAGACGTGTCGAAAGGCGGATCTCGATGCGGCCGATGTTGTAGTCGAAACGCTGCTCGAAAGATTGGCTCACCTGTTCGCGAGTCGCGTTCACGTCGCCCTGCAGGCGTGTCGAATATTGCGTGTCGTTGATGTTGTACTGGGCGAAGTAACGCAACCGCGGCACGCCGAAGGCGCGGACGTGCTGATACGAAACGCTGCCGTTCACGACCCAGTCGAAGCCCGAGGGAGGGCTCTCCGGCGTTGTCTGCTGCACGGCCTGCGCAGTCAGATTCGCCGCGGCGAACGAGTAGCGATTCAACTGGACCTGACCGGTCGCCTGCGCATTGAAAAGCTGAAAACGGTTCGCGTTGTGGCCGTAGGTGCGCGAGTCGGCGCCGAGCACGCTCAGGAATCCCGTGGTGTTCGCGGTCGGCATGAGCCGCCACGTGAGGCTCGCGTTATGGCTGAGCGCAGTCGAGCGCGCGGTAACAGTGTCGTAGGTGTTGTTCACGCTTTGGCCCGCGGCAAACGTGAGCGCGCTCGACTGAGTTACCGCGAAGTCACGCGTCACGTTGTGCCCGAGCTGGCCGCCGACGTTGCGCCGACCTCCGTGGAGGGTCGACGTCTGGTTCGCGGCATTCGCGGAGACGTTCCATGTGTAGATGAAACCGCCCAGCTGACGCGGGTCCCCTATATGCGTGATGCTCCCGGTTTGCGCGGTGAGCAGATCGTTCGTCTGGCTGGCATCGACCTGCGTCACCACGCCGCTTGCGCCGATCGTCGTATTTCGGGTGAGGGCATAGGTTGCGGCGGCACTGCCGGTGAGCGTGCGTGCGTCGCTTCCCACGCCGTTGTTCTCGGTCGTCGACTGAAAGAACCGTCCGCCGCCCGTGACGAGCAGCGGCGAGTCGTCGTCGGGTCGCCACGTGCCAAACGTGCTCGCCTGCGTGAAGTTCGCGCGGTTGTCGTGCGATGCGCCCGCTGAAACGAGGTGAAAATCACTCGCGGTGTACGAGCCCAGCGTCTCCACGGAAAGGTTGGGGTCGGGCGAATAGCGGTGGCGCCCGTAGAGGCGCTTGAGCTGGGTGCTCTCCCCCGTGTTGCTGCGCCGGTTGTTCGTATATCCGCCGGCAAGATCGAATACGTGCGAGCCGTACAGGCGGTTTGCATTCAACGCGAGCGCATTGACCGTATCGCGGCCGAAAGATGGCGATGTGAGCGTGCTGCGGTCGAACGAGCCCGAGTAGCTCGACTGAGCGTCAGCGGCCGTATACGACTGCCGCGCGCCGAAGCGTGTATTCACCGTGTCGTTCTTAACCAGCTCCCCGTTTGCGCGGGTATCGCTACGCTCGTAATAGGCGTTGAACGGGAAACGGCTCACCGGGAATAGTGCGAGCGTGCCGGCACCCGTAATCGCCGCCGAGCTCGAGTCGAGCGATCGATCGTTCGGCCCACCCCCCCCACCGCCGCGCTCGCGAGCGGTGAGCAGACCCAGGCTGGCACCGATTTGCGCGAACCAGGGCTGGTAGATATAGCTTGCACCGCGAATCGTCGAGTATTCGAGCAGCTGAAAGCGCGGGCTCTGATCGTCGACCTTGTGTGCGCGTGCTTCGGTCGTCATCGTTCCGCCCCATCGGATCGGAGGGATACCCCAAGGCCGGTCGAAATCTCCGGCAGGCTGGGCATCGGCAGGTGCGCGTGATCCGCCTCCAGTGGCCGCTCCGGCGGGCTCGGCGTCGCCTGGTGGTGGCGAGGCCTGAGCAAGCAGCTCTCCGCGCAGGCCGAGCGGCGGCCGCATGGACGGCACCAGGCCTTCGGATTCTGCGAACGACACGCTCGCGTGCATGGCCAGTCCTATGTACCCGGCGAGAAAGTGGGCCGTGTAGTAACGGCGGTCGACGGGACGCACATCGTTTCTTCCGGCCCGCGCTTCGTGAACCCTTTAGTGAGGCTGCTCTGGGCGAAGACCATTGCCGGAGCGTTCCGCGTACTGCGGATCCATGGTGATCTCGCTTTTCGCGCGCAGCGCCGCGATGAGGTCCTGCCAGCGCTGCTCGCCCTGCTCGCGCTGCCACATCTCGATCACGCGCTCGCGGACCGCATCGATCGGCTTCAGGCGCGGTGCGCGTCGGTCGGCGAGGCGAAATACACCGACGCCTTCGAGAATGCGAACGGGCTCCGATACGCTGCCGACTTCCATCTTGTCGAGCAGATCCTCGACGTTCTGCGCGAGCATTCCGCGGTGCAGATAACCGACATCCCCGCCCTTGGCCGCCGTGTCGTCCTGCGAGTGCGCGCGCGCGAGGGCGGCGAAGTCTTCACCCTGGCCCAGGCGTTCTACGAGTGCCTCGGCCTGCGCAGCCGTGGCATCCCACGTTTCTCGCGGCGACGAGGGATCGACTCTGAGGAGAATCACCGAAACGCGAAACTGCTCGGGTTCCGTAAACAGATTCGTGTGGGTCGCGTAATAGCGCTCGATTTGCGCGGCGTCGGGATCAGCTACGCTGCGAGTCGTGGCTTCGAGTTGTGAGACGATGTTTTTCTCTTCCAGAGCGCGCGTAAGCTCGGGAAGCAGGCGCTCCCATTGAGATGCGTCCCGGATACGGCGCTTGTAGGCCGAGAGATCCGCACTCACCTTGTCAGAATCCACTGCGATTCCGCGCCGCGATGCTTCCTTCACCAGCAGGACACGGTTGACGAGACCTTCCGATACTTCCTGCCTGAGCGCCGCAAGTTGCTCTTCCCGTGGGCGGCGGTGATAGAACTTCTGACTGATCGCGCCGGAGAGTGCGGATTCGACCTCCTGCACGGTAATGACGGTGCCGTCGACCACGGCGAAGGAGGGCGCGCTCACGTCCTCTGCCACTACCGTCGTCGCGCCGAAGGCGAGCGGTGTCGCGAGCAATGCGAGGGCGGCAGCTTTCCTCAACACAAACGCGGGTTCTTTCATGCGGCGCTCCTGAAAAAAAAGGCCAGACGGGCGTCTGGCCCCCAGTTCATTACGGGCTTACTTGTTGTGGCAGGTGAGGCACAGCGCGCTGCCGGTGTTCGCAATGCGGAGGAACGTCTTGCGCGTGGCCGTTTCCTCGACGTGCGGATCGTGGCAGCTGGCGCACTCCACCGAGGGACCAGTGCCCGCTGTGAACGTGCGGCGATAGAGCGGCATGTCGGTCTTCTCGCGCGCAGCCGTGCCGCCGGCGCTGTTGACCCACCACTGGATCGATCCGTTGATGGTGCCGCTCGTCGGCGCGTTGAAGTCCGTGTCGACGCACGTGCCGCCGGCTTCGGTGATGCCTCCGCCGCAATACGCGACACCGACGGGATGGTCGTTACGCAAATCGCCGGTGAGGTTCGTCACGCCTCCTGAGGGCATCTTTCCGTCGGCCGTTCCGGTCCAGGTGTAGTTCTGTGCGGCGCCCGCTGCGTTATAACCGCCCGAGCCCGGCGCATTCACCATGTTGTCGAGCGCTTGCGTGCCGTCGTGGCAGGAAAGGCATGCTGCCGAGACGGAACCGATTGCGAGCACTTCGCCATCCAGGGAGGCGGAGGTGCCGCCGGTGCCATAGAGCTGATACGTTGTCGCGGGAAGCGCCTTGTTCCACATAGGCGCAGTGACGTTGGTATTCGCACCGTGCGGGGTGTGGCAGAACACGCAGATCTGATCCGTGCCGCCCCCTGCCGACACGTGAACGGCCTGCGTCCCCTCCGAGCCGAGATTGTGTTTCGTGTTTGCGATGCCTGCCAGCGCGCCAGTTGCCGCCATCGACGCGAACACGGCAAAAGCGGCCGCCGCAATCCATCCGCCGACCGTGTCCAGCCTGCTTCTTCGAGTCATGAGAAACTCCTTTGTCATTTTCGGCTGTGGGCGACAGCCGATCTCCCGTTCGTACCTGCTGATGCACCACAGCGCATCATCCGTGCCAACGTGCGGACGACGACATCGCTGCTTGCAGCACGGGGCTTTAAAGCAGAAACGCCCGCAATGCATGCGGGCGTTTCTCGATCGAGGGAATACGCTTTCCCGAATCCGGGAATCGGGAGTCAGCGCGCGACGGTCTTCGTGCCGGTCCGTTTACCGAGCCAGCCGGCGTCTGCCTTCATCGCGTACGGCCGGTAGATGTCCACTTTTCTGAACCACTGATCGACCATGTACACGCGGCCATCTTCGTCGACGGCGATGCCGGCAGGCAGCATGTAACGCGCGGGACCATCCTGTTCCGAGCGGGTGCCGACGAACATCAGCAATTCACCCTCGCGATCGAAGATCTGGAAATTGCCGAAAGCCGTGTCGACCACGTATACGTTGCCCTCGGCATCGACCGCGATCTCCTTCGGACGCGCGAACTGGCCGAACTGGCGGCCGATACTGCCGAAGCTCTTCAGGAACTTGCCGTCTCGATCGAAGATCTGCACGCGGAAATTGCCGGAATCGACGATGTACAGGAGGCCATTGTGATTCACCGCGATGTCGCGGGGGAAGTTGAATTCCCCTGCTTCCTTGCCGCGCTTGCCGAAGTCGAACAGGTGCTCGCCGGTAATCGCACTGACGACGCGGACGCGATGTTGCTGCGAGCTCACGCCGCCGATATCCACGAGATAGAGGCGATCACCTTTCGGATCGACGGTCACGTTGGCAAGGCGATCGAACCATTTCGCATTGCCTATCTTGCGCAGGAATTTGCCGTCGCGATCGTAGATCATGATCGCTTTCGCGGTCGTGTCGGCGACATAGACGTTGCCATTGCGGTCCACGTCGAGCCCGAGCGGCTTCGACAGCAGGCCCGGGTCCTCCGCGCCGATCCTGTAGTGGCGGCCGCCCGGAATATCGAACACGCGTATCACGGACTCCACCGTATCGGAGACGTATATACGGCCCTGGTGGACCGCGATCGCGCTCGGCTTGTTCAGCACTTCTCCGCGGCGCGCGGCGCCTGTCAGCAAGCGCTTCAATTCCGCGTTGCCGGTGTCGGGCACGACATCCGCGCTGCTATAGATCGTGCGCTCGTATATGAAGCGCGGCGCGTCCGGTGGCTTCGGAAAAACCGGTGGGCCTGTGTCGGTTGTCTTCTGCACGGGCACCGGTGCGCACGCCTGCAGCACCGCAGTGGCTAGCGCTGCTGCAGCGCCCGCGAGCAGCGTACGGCGGCTGTAATCCGGATGATGAGACATGGGCTTCCTCCCTGTTGACCGCCCTGGAGCGCTGAGCAGAACCCGTGCCAGATGCGATTTATGCTCAGGAAGCTCCACGCTACCGCGAGCTGGCTCGGCAGGTCGTGAAGAACGTCTAGCCGCCTTGGCTTTGTGCCTCGCTCTCGATCAAAGTAAGGAACGCATCGTATTCCTGCACGAAGCGCAGGGCCTGGGCGGCGACGTTCTCGTCCCTGGCAGCTACTGCGGATTCATAGAGGCTCAGCCAGTACTGGCGACGAGCTAGAGCCGTGGTCTTTTCCAGGCTGGGTGACTCTTCGGTCAAGTGGGTGCATCCGTCGATTGAGGATGCGTATTGTCGAGGCGGGACCCCGGATCCGTCTGTCGGGCGTTCCCTGACACACCCGGCGTGGCCGTCGGGTGTCGCGCGTCGAGTCGAAGTTGCGTAAGACAAGCCGCAGGCGCGTTCTGCCCGAGTGCGTCTTAGGACGGACGGCTACTCTGTGGATCGAACCACGGCAGCAGGCCGTCTACCAGATCGACCCCGTATTGCAGTGCTTCACGAAGGACGTCTTCCTCACTGGCGAGATCCTCATCCAGAGGCAGAGTGAATCTCCTGTCCTTGATATGTCCGCCGCCGTGCGTCAGGGTAACACTGCCAACGTATCCCCCTGAGAGTCCCTGGATTACCTGCACGTTTATCGCAAAACCCTTGTAATTGCGCGAGCCCACGCACCCTCCTGGTTGAAACCGGGAGGAATCTAGCAGCGGCGTTCCAGTGCCGCGCGGCAAGATGTCTCAATTCAACCGCTTTAGGAGCGCACTCGCGACAGGCCCAGGAACGGCCGAGGCCGCGTCCGGTGACACAGCTGTCTCTCAGCCGGTCGCTACTTACACTAAATGCGTCAGGCAGGCTGTCGCAGCCCCTCCGCTGAGCCGGACGGACGGGATGGGCGCCGCGCGCGCAAGACGGCCTTTGCAATCTCGATCGAGATCGAAATTCCAATTCCCAGTGCCACGATGAATGCTATCTCGCCGATGCTCGGCATGACGATGCCGAAAGCGTCGCGAACGGAATCGAATTGAATCAACACGGCGATGAGGACGAGCTCCCACAGGATGGCCAGCAACAGCCACGAGTGCGGGGGCGCTTTGAAGACGCTGTAGCGCAGCGACCTGAAGTTCACGGCAAGCAGGAGCTCGATGATCACGAACATCATGAATACCTGAGTGCGCGCCACCTCGATGTTCTCCATATTCGAGAAGAACATCCACAGGAAAAGAGGGCACTCGATGATCACGCCGAGCAGAATCAGGCTGCGAACGTCGAACGAGAAAACGCTCTCGCGTGGATCGCGCGGCGGGCGCTCCATGATGTCAGGGTCGGGCGGTGAGACGCCGAGCGCAAGGGCCGGGAGGCCGTCGGACATGAGGTTGATATAAAGGATCGCGGCCGGCAACAGCGGCAGGAACGCAGGCCCCATTACAAGTACCACGCCGCCGAGCACGACGATCTCGGTGATGTTTGCGCGCAGCAGGTACGTGAGATATTTCTTGATGTTGTCGTAGACCCACCGGCCGCGTTCGATCGCCTTGACGATGGTCGCGAAGTTGTCGTCGCTCAAAACGATGTCGGCAGCTTCCTTGGCAACGTCGGTTCCGGCGATACCCATCGCTACACCGATATCCGCATGCTTGAGCGCGGGCGCATCATTCACGCCATCGCCCGTCATGGCAACGACATGGCCTTTCTCTTTCCACGCACGCACGATCTTGAGCTTGTCCATGGGTGAGACGCGCGCGTAGACGGTCACCTGCTCGACCACGGCAGCGAGGGCGTGCGCGTCCATCCGGGAAAGCTCATCGCCACTCAGCACCTTGTCTCCCTCTCGATAGATACCGATCTCTTTTCCGACTGCGACGGCGGTGAGTTTGTGATCCCCTGTGATCATGACCGGCCTGATGCCGATCTCGCGGCACACTCGTACCGCCTCGATAGCTTCATCGCGGGGCGGATCCATCATGCCTACGAGGCCCAGGAACACGAGATCGCGCTCGACCTCTTGTTCCGAGACTGGATCTCCCGGCATGAGCTCGCGACAGGCAATACCGAGCACTCGCAACGCGTCGCCTGCCATGGCGGCGTTGATCTCTTCGAGCTTCGCGCGCTCGCTTGCGCCCAGGGCAACCACCGCGCCGCCGCTGTAGATGCTCGAGCAGCGCTCGAGAAGAACCTCGGGCGCGCCTTTCACCAACGCCACGCGGCGCCCATCGCGCATCGCATGAATCGTCGTCATGCGCTTGCGCTCTGAGCTGAACGGTATTTCATCCGTGCGGGGCGCCGACTCACGGAGCGTATCCGCCTGCATGCCGGCCTTCGAGGCAAGGACGACCAGCGCGCCCTCCGTCGGATCGCCCGCGACGAACCAGCGCGGCCCATCGTTCTTCAGCAGCGCATCGCTTGCCAGCACACCGGCCTGCAGCAGTAACCGGACGGTCTCGTCGTCTGCACCTTCGCTGAGAGCACCTTCAGGCGCGTAGCCCACGCCGCTCACTTCGATCGTGCGACCGGCCACATGGAGTCGCCGCACCGTCATCTCGCCTTTCGTGAGTGTTCCCGTCTTGTCCGAACAGATGACGGTCGTGCAGCC
>DASRIK010000504.1:0-9969 GCA_035650035.1 Burkholderiales bacterium
AGGACCGCATGACGCCGGCGGCGATCATCCCGATGCACACGCCGGAAGAGGCGATCGCCGAGCTCGAGTTCGTCACCAAGCAGCTCGGCTCCAAGGTCGGCATGTTCGGCAGCGGCATGCCGCGGCAGGTGCCGGCGGCGGCGAGCAACGACGCTGAAGCAGCGCGCTTCACCGTGTGGTACGACGTGCTCGGCATCGACAGCCCGTACGATTACGACCCGGTGTGGGCGAAGTGCGTCGAGCTCAAGATCGCTCCGACCTTCCACAGCAGCGCGAGCGGCCAGGGGCTGCGCAACTCGCCCTCGAATTTCGTCTACAACCACATCGGCCACTTCGCGGCGGCCGGCCACGCGGTCGCCAAGGCCATTTTCCTCGGCGGCGTGACGCGGCGCTTCCCCGAGCTGAACTTCGCCTTCCTCGAAGGCGGCGTAGGCTGGGGCTGCCAGCTCTTCGGCGACCTGATCGAGCATTGGGAACGCCGCGGCGCACCGGCGCTGAAGCGCATGGATCCCGACAAGCTCGACCGCCAGCTCCTGCTCCGGCTCGTGGAAGAGCACGGCTACGACGACATCGCTGCGGCGCTCCGTTCGCGCGACGGTTGGCCCGATCCCGACGCGAAGAGCCTCACCGGCAACCGCGCGGAGCTCGACGACTTCGCGGCATGCAAGATCACGCGCAAGGAAGACTGGGTCGAGCTCTTCGCGAAGCCCTACTACTTCGGCTGCGAGGCGGACGACCGGATGAACGCGACCGCGTTCGGGAAGGGCAATCCCTTCGGTTGCCAGCTGAACGCGATCTACAGCTCGGACATCGGCCACTTCGACGTGATCGACTTCCGCGATCCGCTGCCGGAAGCCTACGAGCTCGTCGAAGAAGGCCACATCACCGAGGGCGATTTCCGCGACTTCGTCTTCGCCAACGCGGTACGGCTGTGGGGCAAACAGAACCCCAGTTTCTTCGAGGGCACGGTGGTCGCGAAAGAAGCTGCGGCCGTATTGGCAGCGCAGGCTCCAGTGCCCGAGGCGAAGGCGGCTTGACTAGATGCGGTCATCGCGAGGAGGCCGCAACGGCAACGTGGCGATCCCGTGGGGCACGTAAAAGCGAAGGGGCCTGAGTCGAAAGATTCGGGCCTCCGCAAGGGTCGTGGCAGGACGCTTGCAGTAGGAAGCACGCCCATGACCATGGGGAGCGTCATTGCGCCCGTGCTGCATCGTTACCTGCGCGAGCATGAGGAGATCGACGTGCGCCTGGTCGAAGGTGGAGCAGCCGCGCTTCTCGACCAGGTGCAGAAGGGCGAGCTTCATCTAGCCCTCAGCGTCCCGCTCAGCCCGACACTCGAGCACCGGCCGCTTTTCCCGCTGCGTACCCTCGCCGTGAGCTCAGCCGCTTCCGGGATCCCTGCTCGGGGCAAGACCATTCGCCTCGAGGATCTTGTTGCCGAATCGCTCCTGATGCTGCCGCCCGGCTTCGTCCATCGAAATGCCTTCGAAGCGGCCTGTGAGCTTAGGCAAACACGACCGGACATCGTGTTCGAGAGCGCAGTACCAGAAACATTGCTGGCGCTTGCGCAGATCGGCTATGGCGTTGCAGTCGTTCCCGCTCGGCGCCACCCGTTCTCGGCCGCCGTATCGACTCTCAGCGATAATGCGTCTTCACATGAGGGAAGTGTCGATGATGCGATACCTTGTCGCATTGCTGGTGCTTGCGTTCTTCACGCCCGCACACGCAGAGCAATATCCGACGAAGCCGATCCGCCTCGTGCTCGGGTTTCCTCCGGGCGGTTCGGGCGACTTCATTGCGCGAAACATCTCGGAGGACATGTACAAGCTCCTCGGACAGCAGATCATTATCGACAACCGCCCCGGCGCCGGATCGAACATCGCGGCGGAGATCGTTGCCCGCGCGAATGCCGACGGCTACACGATTCTGCTCGGGGGAAGCTTCAGCCATGCTGTGAATCCGGCGCTGTACAAGAAGGTCGGGTTCGATCCGGAGAAGGACTTCGCGCCCATCACCAAGGTCGCCAACTTCACGACGATCATCGCGGTGAATCCCAAGCTGCCGGTGAACTCACTGAAGGAGCTGATCGCGCACGCTAAAGCCGAGCCCGGGAAGTTATCCTACGCGACACCGGGTGCCGGTACGCCGTCGCATCTCGCCGGCGTCATGTTCAATGTCATCGCCGGCACGAACATCGTCCATGTGCCCTTCAAGGGCGGCGCGCCTTCACTCGCAGCAACGATTGCGGGGGAAGTGCCGATCATCATCGCGACGCCGCCCGTCGGGCTGCCGATGATCCGCGCAGGCAGGCTGCGCGCGCTGTCGCTTACCACCGCCAAGAACTCGCCGATCATTCCCGGTATTCCGGGCGCGGTGGAAGCGGGGCTGGCCGGATTCGATATTGGCGGCTGGTGGGGCTTATGGGCACCAGCGCGGACGCCTGGACCTGCGGTGAAGAAGCTCTTCGACACGAGCGTCGCCGTGCTGCGCATGCCGCACATAAAGGAGCGGCTCGCGCGCGAAGGGCTGGAGGTCGAGACGTCCGCATCGCCGCAGGAGTTCGCGGCCTTCGTGCGTAAGGAGATTCCGTTCTGGGCGAAGGTCGTAAAGGAGTCGGGCGCGACAGCAGATTAGGCGAGGAGGATCGGCGCCCTTCTCGCCATCCGTCATTTTTTCTTCGCAACGCACGCGTGCCTCATGAGGTTACGCATGCTTAGCCTTTGCTGAGCCCCTTCCGCGCCATGAATTCTGGAAAGGCGTCCTTCGCTTTCGCGCCGCGCAGCACGTGCGTCGTGTACTCGTGCTCCGCATCGAACTGCTGCTCGAGATCCTGCGCCATCTGCTTCAGCATCAATTTCTTGATGCCCATCACTGCGCCGCGGTGATTCGCCGCGATCGTCCTGGCGATCTCCATCGTCTTCTCCCGCAGTTGCGCGCGGGGGACGAGATGGTTGATCAGCCCGATGCGATACGCTTCCTCGGCTTCCACGATGCGCGCCGTGAACAGCAGCTCTTTCGCGATCGGCCAGCCGACCTGGTTGGGCAGCGTCCACGTGCTGTTGATCCGGCCATAGGCCGCAGCGAGAAAACGGAATCGCGTCGCTTCGCAACCCACGCGCATGTCGAGTGACGAGGAGAGCACGGCCGCACCGCCATACGCGAGGCCGTTCATCATGCCGATCGTGGGCTTGAGACACGCGGCGATCTCGTAGCGGCGCTTGTTGTCGCGCTTTTCATCGAGCTCTTCATCGGAATACTTCGCATCGTCCGATAGCTGCTCCTTGATGTCGCCGCCCGCCGAGAACGCGCGATCGCCCGCTCCGGTAATCACGATGCAGCCGATGGCATCATCCGCTTCGGCCTTCTTGACCGCATCGTGCAGTTCTACACCCAGCTGGCGGTTCATCGCGTTGAGCTGCTTCGGCCGATTGAGCGTCAGAATCGCGACGCCGTCCTCCACGTCGACCAGAATGTGTTCGTAAGTCATCGTTCCTCTCTCCTATGGCAGCGGCACCATGCCCATCCAGAACATGAGCTTGTCGCCGACTTCGATATCGTAACCGCGTACGAACGTGAGTTTGCCATTGTCGCCGATACGGAACACGGTGAGGCCGGCAGGCAGCGTCCTGATCTCGTCACCCTCGCGCACGTTCACCGGCAGATTGTGCTGCACGACCATCATGCGTCCGCTCGGATCGATGTGAAACGTGCGCGGATGTATTTTGCGCGTCTCGATGTGCTGGATCGGCGTGGGCTCGCCGGTGGATTGATCGATCGAGTAGACGACGATGCTGTTCTCACCGCCTTTGAACACCTGCTTCCCATCGATCTCAATCGTCGCCTGAGCGCGATTCGCGCCGTACAGAAAGCGCCCGTTCGGGTGCACGTGCACCGTGCCTGCGGCCTGCCGCGCTCTGATGTTGTTCGGCTCTGCAAGCGTGTCCGCGCGAAACGCGATCTCCGGGTCGATCGTACCTTTCTCCATCCTGTACGTGTACATCTTGTTCTGCGTCTCGATCGACACGTACATCCACGGCTTCGTGGGATGAAAATCGAGGTGACGCGGTCCGAAGTCTTTTCCGCCGTTCGGCGCGATCGACACTTCGTTCGTGAGGATGCCGTCGTGATAGTCGAAGACTTTCAGCGCGCCCGGGTCTTCCGGTTTGGCGGGCGTGCCTTCGTTGCCGCGCGTCACCAGAATGGCGAGCTTGTTGTCGGGCGTCACGCGCACCTGATGCGCGAAAATGCCGGCGTCGATCTTGCCCGGCTGCTTCACCTCTTCGCCCGGTGTAAAGTCCTTGTTGATGCGATAGACGTGAAGCGCGCTCGGATTGTTGAACGCGACGAGGATGTTCTCCGACGGAATATCCGTGGTCATGTGGATCGGGCGCGTCGGCAGACGTATCGGCTCGCCGTGCTGCGCGAGCGCGCCGGTCGCCGGATCGATCTTCAGCGCCGTGACGTGATGCTCTGTCCCGGCTTTGCCGTATCCCGATGCGCTGCTGCTGGTTGCAACGTAAAGAAAGCGTCTGGAAACGTGCGGCCAGGCGTATTGCACGCCGGCCGGCAGGGTCACGGTACCTTTCTTCGTGAGCGCCGCATTTTCGACGTCCACGTCGTAGTGGGTGAGCTCTGGACCGACGTTGGCATACAGCGCTACCTTGCTCATGTTCATTCCCTCGGCGATGGCCTCGTCGAGAATCTATCAAACTTTGGGTGAAGGCAGCGGCGCGCCGTAGGCTTTCAATCGGGGAAAAGCCGGTTCATAACGTGGACACGGGAAGGCGACGACGATGGGCGATACGACCCGAACCGACAGGCGCGTCGCGGAATTTCTTTCCTACGTCGAAGCAATTTCGATGGAGGCGCTCAGCACCGTTCGATCGAGTGGGAGACCATCTCGAAGCGCGCCCTGGCGGTAGCGCCCAATCTTATTGCCGCGAACGAAGCTTTAATTGCCGGCGTGTTGCGGCGGTCGCCGTGATCGAAACGCTCTCGTGATCGAGATCCCAATCAGCGGAACGATCAGCAAAAGCAAGGGGGCCGGCTCTCCGACAACACCGGGGTTAGGACCGGGTCCCGGCGTTACTGCCCGGGTTTCTGTATACAGATAGTACCCACTGCCGTCGTAGTCGAAGCCATAGACGTCTTCTGTCGGGGCTAACCTGCTGAACCCCGCTCCGGAGAGTGGCTGATTATTGGCGATGTCAGCAACTGTCGCATAGCGATCCACAAAGAGATTGGGAAAGCCAGCAAGGTCCGTATCGCGCTCGGCGAGGACGAGATACGAGCCATCGTAAGCGAGTCCCCTGACGCTGACGCCCGGAACGAAGTTGAGGTTGAAGCCCGAACCGAACGTCTCGTTGTCGCCTATGAGGTCGCTCAGCGTGGAATACGCGCGAAGGAAGTATCGCGGGAATGGCGGGGTGTCCACATCCCGTTGGGCGAGTAAAAGATAATTTGAGCCGTCATACGCGAGCCCGATAACGCTGATGCCAGGTATGAAATTCAGCCCGAAACCGGCTCCGGAAATGGCATTGTCGCTGATCAGATCGTTCAGCGAGGCGTACGAGTTCAGGAAATACCTGGGAAACCCCGGGATGTCCACATCGCGCTCGGCCAGCAGGATGTAACGCGATCCGTCGAATGCGATTCCAACGACACTGATGCCAGGGATGAAGTTGGGAGGCGATATGAAGCCCCCCACCGAGTTTGTCCCCGCGATCAGATCGGAGAATGAGGGGTACTTGATCAGAGCGTTCGCCCACGCGCCGTGACCGAACGAAGCCAGCATGAAGGTTAGCGCGGCGAACACCAGTCTCCGGAAGCAGGCGCGCATGATTCTCCTTTCCGCTTGGCAGGTCGGCCATGGCTGAGCAACGATCAGGCCAGGTTCCTAAGTCGCTAGATATTTTGCGAAAGTTGATACTCACCCACGAGCACTGTAAACACTTCCGACAGGAGGCGTTACCCGGGAACCGCAGTAGTCGCCGGACACGGCGATCGTGCCCGCCGGGAAATCGGGGACGCGTGTAATACTGGAAGCATACGTTGTCGGATGTGCGCTCCGAAGGAGGAAAGCAATGGCCGAAATGTTTGCGAAGGCGGAGGCCTACGAGGGATTGATGGGGCGCTGGAGCATGCGCCTTGCCCCATTATTCTTGGACTTTGCCCAGGTTCGGGGCGGAGCCAGAATTCTCGATGTCGGTTGTGGAACGGGTTCGTTGGTTCATACGCTGGCGCGTCGCGCGTCCGATTCCGAGATCATTGGTATCGACCCTTCGCAGCCGGCGATCGACTATTGTCGTGATCGTTTCGCAGGTATGCGGGTCGGCTTCGATTGCGGGAACGGCATGAGCTTGCCCTACGAAGATAATGCATTCGACCATTCGCTCTCGCTGCTCGTATTTCAATTCATCCCGCAACCGGAAAGGGCTTCCAGGGAAATGCGCCGGGTGACGCAACCTGGTGGAACCGTCGCCGCGTGTACCTGGGACAGTGTCGGCGGCGGCTTGGAAATGAGCGCGATCTTTTGGCAAGAGGCCGCCATTCTGGATCCGGCGGGAGCCGAGGCACGAGCGGAAAGGCCACGCCTGTGCAGCAGTAGGGGTGCGCTCGAGGCCCTATGGCAGGATACGGGCTTGGAACGCTCAGTAGAAGTGGCCCTCGAGTTCAGAGCGGAATTCAGTGATTTCGACGATTACTGGCTTCCTTTTACGAAGGGTGTGGGCCCGTTCGGCGTATATGTCGACAGCCTGTCTCCTGAACATCGCGACGCACTTCGCGATCGGCTGCGGAGAAGGATTCTGTCGAACGGTCAGGATCGTCCGTTCTCTCTCAACGCTCGGGCCTGGGCGGTTCGGGGTTTCGTGCCGGCATGAAGAATCGTGCGAAATTCCGAACGCTTCGAGATTGCTTCGTCACTGCGGCCTCGGGACGCAATGTGCCCAAATGGCCGTGTCGGCCGTGACACGCACCTAGCCGGGTAAGTCGTTGAATATGAATGACGGCATTTGCACAACCACGGCCTATGACCTTCGTTGGATTTCGCCTTCGTGCCTGCGGGCGTAGTATTCCTTGTGCACTATCCTTGTTGATACCGGTCGAGTCCCTTGTTTTGACAAATGCCCAGGACTCGGACCGCCATGTGCATGCCACGCGCGACGTGCATGATTTTCTGAAGGAGTGACGCCATGACGAAGCGGACTAAGACTACCGACGTAAGTATGATGGTGGCTGACCTCGACGTGGATAACACAAACGAAGAACGCGGCTATCGTGAAAGCGAGAAGCTACTCGGTACAGAAGGGCAGTATCAGGGCCAGCCTGCGGAAGCGGCTGTCGGCTGTGCCATAAAGCAGTTGCCGGCGCGTCTCCTTTTCCGTTCGGCCGAGATAGCAGCCCGGATTAACCCGGTGAACGCGCCCGTCGTTGGAATGAGCAGAGCAGTACCCGAAGGCGTTCTTCCGACTCCGCTGGCTGCTGCTGTAGTCACGGCGAAGTACTGGGGCCCCTCTTCGCGGAAGCTCACTGTCAGCTTCATGGACAGGCCGTCTGCCGAACTGCGGCGGCGCATTCTAGGACATCTCAACGCATGGGCCAGTGCGGGGTGTATCGAGTTTGTGGAAACCAGCAGAGCCGGTCAAGTTCGAATCTCTCGTGGAGGCGGAGGATATTGGTCATATCTGGGCACCGATATTCTGCTGATCCCGAAGAACCGGCCGACGATGAACCTCGAAGGGTTCACCATGAATACGCCCGAATCAGAGTACACGCGGGTTATCCGCCACGAAGCCGGCCATACGTTGGGCATGCCCCACGAGCACATGCGTAAGGAACTGGTCGATCGAATCGATCCTGAGAAGGCCTATGAGTATTTCCTGCGGACGCAAGGATGGGATCGGCAAACCGTAGACCAGCAGGTGCTGACGTCGCTGGACGAGGCCACCCTCATGTTCACGCCCGCCGATCAGGATTCGATCATGTGCTATCAGCTCCCCGGATCGATAACCAAGGACGGACAGCCGATACGCGGAGGCATCGAAATCAACAGTACCGACTACGCGTTTATCGCCCGAATCTATCCCAAGCCGCAATTCGCGGGTGAGAAGGCTGTCGAGAGATCGCTGGCATACGAAGACGATTGGTCGAAGGATGAAGACGTGCAGGAAATCGACGCCTAGATCCTGCGCGGCGACGACTCAGCGAGCCCCCGATTGCTGACGAATACACGTAGCGGCAATGGCCAGGTTGATCGATATCCAGGACGTTACGATGCTTCCCGCGAAGCTCAGTATCAGATTGGGCGACATCCTCTCGTTTTCCGCAACGGGGGGCCGCGTCTGCAGCAGCAGCGAAGCAAGCTCCCTCGCGAAGGCGGACGTCGTGCGGCTGCTCGGTGCATTCTCACAGGGTGTGGTGGGTCCAGCAGGCGAAATCGTATCGCCTGCTGGCCCACCGAGTTCCGTTCTGTTCCTGGCCAGCTCTGTTGGTGCGGCAAGTATCGAGGTGATGACCGGCGATCCTTGGCATCACGTGCGAACGACAGTGTTGGATGTAACGGTGGAACCCTAGTGCACCTTCAGGGTTTGGCCCGGTGCGCGTTCCTTCGCAATGACCGCGCCGCTTGTCACTTCCTGTCTTCCTTTTTCACCACCAGCCCCATCTCCGTGAGGAAGCGCGTGATCTCCCCCTGCTGAGTGACGAGCCACTTCGTCATTTCGTCGGCGTTCATGTACACATCCTCATACATGTTGCGCGCCATGTAGTCTTTCCATGCCGCGCTCTTGTGCACCCTGGCGAGCGTCGTCTCCCAGAGCGTGACGACTTCACGCGGTATGCCGGCGGGCGCGACGAAGCAGCGGGCGCCGCCGGCGTGCACGTCGAAACCCTGTTCCTTGAACGTCGGCACGTTCGGCAGCCCGGCGGGGCGCTGCATCGCGGGCACGCCGAGGAGCCGCAGCTTTTTCAGCTCCACGTGGGGCATGACTTCGCCGAGGTTCTCGGCAGTCGCGTGGATGTGGCCGCCGAGCACCGCTGTGACGGAGTCGGTCCCGCTTTTGAAGGAGACCGTGTTGAATTTCGCGCCCGTGAGCTGCTCGAGCCGAAACACCATGCCGTGGGCCGAGCCGCCGGGGAACGTGATACCGATGTTGATCGTTTTCGGCTTCGCTCTCGCCGCCGCGACCAGGTCCTTGACGGTCTTGAACGGAGAATCGTCGCGCACCGCGAGCGAATTGAGATCGAACCCGATCATCCCGAGCGGCTGAAACTTGTCCATGCCGACGTCGAGCCCGGTCCGAAGCGGCACGGTGACGAGCCCCGTGCCTGCGACGAGTATGGTGTACGGATCGCCCTTTTTCGACGCCGCATACGATTGTCCGACCGCGCCGCCGCCACCCGCGCGGTTCTGCACGATGACGGGCTGCGGCAGCAGCTTCTCTTTCCCGATGATGTCCGCCACCATCCGCGCGACCAGATCGGAGCCGCCACCCGCGCCGGTCGGTGAGATCATCTCGATGGGTTTGACCGGATAGGACTGTGCGGCGACCGGTGTGGCGAACGAGAGCAGCAACAGCAGCAGATAGCGTTTCATGGGAGTCTCCCGAGGATCTCTTCGTTGTGTTCGCCGAGCCGCGGTGCGGCGCGGGTGGTCTGCATCGGATTCGCGCCGTCCAGCATGAAGCCGGGCCCCGGATACTTGAGCGTCCCGACCTCGGGATGTTCGAGCTCCACGAAGTATCCGCGCGCTTCCAGGTGCGGCGACTCGACGACCTGCGTCGGACTCTGCACGAGGCCGATCACGAGGCCGCGCGCCATCGTCTCGCGCATGAGGTCGAGGTTGTTCCACTCCTTGAGCTTCGGCACGACGAGGTCTCGCAGCTCTTCCCAGTGGTCATTGCGAGAGGCGCGTGTGGCGAACTTCGGATCGAGGAGACGCGGCTCGCCGAGGAACTCCGCCCAGGCCTC
>DASRIK010000505.1:0-3118 GCA_035650035.1 Burkholderiales bacterium
TTTCAGGGCGAGCCGGAGACGATGCGTTTCGTGTCCACCTATTCGCTGCAGGAGGCCTCGCGCGGATATCCGCGAATTCTCGAGTTTCAGGTGATCCCCGGCGATGAGGGCCGGGGCGTCCGGTTGATCGTGAACGAACACCTCTATTCCGGACCGTTGTCGACCCGGCGCTTTTGTTCCGGCGTACAGGCAGACCCTCTCGCGCGAAGCATTGCGCCGCTCTTCTATCCGGTCCAAATCGGCAGCGATTCGTTCGTGCTCGCCGACAAGCTCGCGCATTGCCGGTTCGCTTTCCTCGAAGAATTTGAACCGCCGCGGACGGCCATCTGGCGCTCGCGATGGGGCAAGGACGTCACACCGGCAGCCGTTCGCATCGATATGGCGCCGCTCGAGCCGGATCCGGCGAAGCTCCAGGTCCCGTCGTTCGTGGCCCCGTTTCGCGTCGATCGCAGTCCGATGGAGGCTCACGCAGATTGGGAATGAAGACTCGATCCCAACGCGGAAGCGCGCTCCTCGCCGTGCTCTGGCTGTCTGCGGCGTTATCGGCGATTGCGTATTCTCTCGCTACCAGCGTTCGCGGCGAAATCGAGCGGACCTCCACCCTCAGCGATAGCGTTCGATCCTACTTTCTTGCGACTGGCGCTTTCGAGCGCGCGCTGTTCTACATCGAGATGGGTCCCGCTCCGCGCGGCGGCGATCCATCGCGCCGGTACTTCGATCCCGGTACGACCCGATTGAATTTCGAGTTCGCCTCGGGGGTGGCTACGGTCGAGATCATACCGGAAGCATCGAAGCTGAGCATCAACCAATCGAAGCCCGAGGACCTGCTCCGGCTGCTGCAGCAGCTCGGCGTGGATCCCGGGCGCGCTCAGGAGATCGTAGCGGCGATCGTCGACTGGCGCAGCCCCGCGCCGGCCGGGCTTTCCATGTTCGATCAGCACTACCTCTCGCTGCTTCCGTCTTTTCGGGCCCGGCATGCGTCTATGGAAGAAGTTGAAGAACTACTCCTTGTGAAGGGCATGACGCCGGATATCTTCTACGGCAGTGTGATACGCGATGAGCAAGGGCGGCTCCAGCCTCGGGCCGGTCTTCGCGATTGCGTTTCCGTATACGGTAGCGCGGGTGCAGTGGATGCCAATACGGCTCATCCCGCGTTGATGGCCGCTCTGGGAGTCACTCCCGGAGCGGTTGCGGCAATCGTTCAAAGGCGTCATGCCATACCTTTTCGCAGCGCGGAAGAGCTTGCTCCATTTATGCCGCCCGGCAGCCCCGGCGCCGGTCGTCTTACGGTCGGAGGCGGCACCATCTATACGCTGCGCTCCACCGCTCAACTGCGATCGCCGAACGGCACGCTCTCGGACTTGACCCGCACCGTGAGCGGGATGCTCAAGTTTCACCGCGTAGCTCATAATCCTCCTATTCAAGTCCTGCGCTGGTATGACAACTGATCTGCGCAAGTGGCTCGCGTTCGGTACCGGCGTCGGTATCGAAATTCGCGAGGACGAACTTCACGTGACTCTGGTGCGCGTGCGGCCCGCCGGGACGGCAGTGTTGGGCTCCGCTACTGTCACGGATTACCGCAGCCGGCCGGCGGCCGAATGGGGCGCGGAACTGAACGCCTTCTTGAAACAGCTGGGCGCCGCTCACATTGCCGCCACCGTTTTGCTGCCGCGCCGCGACGTGATCGTGCGGCAACTCTCTCTGCCGGGCGTTTCCGATAAAGACCTCGCTTCCGCGATACAGCTTCAGATCGACTCCATGCATCCGTTTACGGACGAGGAGATCAACTATACCTACGCGCGGCTCGGCAAAACGCCGGCGGTGCTGGTGGGCGTCGCCCGCCGCGATGCCATTCTTCACTATTCGGCGCTGTTCGCCGAAGCGGGGATCAAAGTCGCGAGCTTCACGTTTTCGGCAGCCGCGCTCTACTCCGCGCTGCGCATGATCACGCCTCCGCCCGCGGGTGGCTTCGTCGCCTTGCACGAGCGCGGGTCTGAGTTGGAAGTGTACGGGGAAAGCGAATCGCGACCCGTTTTCTCCGCCGGACTCGCGATCTCACCGGAGCGTGCCCATGCACTGGCTCTATCCGAACTTCGGCTCGATCCTGCTATCGAACCCAGCACCCTCGCGCGATTGCTGCCGGCTCCATCGCTGTTTCCCGCGAGTCACGATCCGTCGACTCCGGAGTTTGAAACGAACGCGCTGGCCTATGCGACTGCGGTTGCCGGCGCTTGTCCGTGGCTCACGGTGGAAGGCAATCTGCTGCCGCCCGATCAGCGCCGCGCCAGCTCGCGCGTCAGGCTGATCCCGACCTTTGCGCTGGCAGCCATTCTGCTGATTGTTACGGGTGCGCTGGCGGCGCACTCCGCCTTTGCCGATTCGCGCTATCTCGGATTGCTGCAGCGCGAGATTCGCCGCTACGAACCCCAGGCACGCCGCGCCGATTCAATCGCGCGGGAAGTTACCGCAACGCGGGCGCGCGCCCAGGCTCTGGACGATTTTCGCCGGCGCGGAAAGCTCGACTTGGACACACTCGCCGAGATCACGAAACTGATTCCGCCTCCCGGCTGGGTCATGAACATGGATCTTGACCGCGGCTCCATTCAGCTCAACGGTGAGTCGGACCAGGCAGCCGAGCTCTTGAAGGTATTCGACTCTTCCCCGCTTTTCGAGAGATCGCAATTCACGATGCCCATCTCGCGCGGCGGCACGGGCGACCTCTTCCGTTTGCGGGCCGACCGCCAGATCCCGCCGGCCAACACGGGAGCGGCGAAATGAACATCGGTGAACGCGATAAGCGCGCGCTGATCGCGCTCGGCGTGGCGGCAGTGCTGATCGTCGGCTACTCCTTGTTCACCACCGAGGACAAACCGGCGCCGATTGTCACCGCTGTCGACAACATTCCGGCGGCCGAGAACCGTCTCCTGAAGTTGCGTCAGATCGCGGCTTCCATACCGGCGAGGGAACAGATGCTCGCGCAGGTGCGCGGCGAGCTGGCGCTGCGCGAAAAGGGATTGATCCAGGCCGATACCGCGGCGCAGGCCCAGGCCCAGCTTGTGCAGATTCTGCGGAAAGTCGCACGCTCGCAAAGCCCTCCCGTCGACCTTCGAAATACGGA
>DASRIK010000506.1:0-7637 GCA_035650035.1 Burkholderiales bacterium
GTTCATCGACAGCGGCCGCGCGCACGACGGGCGAGCTGTCGCAGCGAGCACGCCTGGTGACGCAATCAGGCCGACCACATCGCAATCTGCCCGCATCACGGGCATCGAAGTGTCAGTAGACGGTGTCGCCGGCACGAGACACACGTTACGCAGCGGCGAGAGCACACTCCGGATCAGCGTCCGTTACGCCTCGGATCCCGTGGCACCCGGACCATCGCTGGGTGTTGGGGTCGTGCACTCCAGCGGTTTGCTTGTCAGCAGCGCGGGCTCGGTGAACGACGGTGTCACGCTTTCACGCGACGCGGCGGGGAATGGCACGGCCACACTGGTGTTCCCTTGCTGCGCACTGCTGAAAGGCGAGTACACGCTCAACCTGCTCCTCTTCTGCGAACGCGGACTGCATGTGTACGACTATGCCGTCAACTATGGCGTGCTCGAAGTCACTCAGCGCGGCCTGGAGCAGGGTTTCGTGTCATTGCCGCATCAATGGCAAGATGACTGACCTGAAACCGCCGGCCGGTGTAACGTTACGCGCGTAGCGAACTTCATAGCGCGCCGCGCGTCTCAATAGTCTCTCAGGGGTATACTTCGCGTTCCCAAAGTACCAGCGACGACCTTCACATGTGGCAGGGACCAGCCGCTCTCGGCGAGCAGGATTGCAGCGTGAGCCAAAGCGAATCGTGGACGGACATTACGGCTGTCTGGGATCGCGCACACTCGCACTTGCGGCCACTTGCGGATCGTTTGGCATTCGCGAACGAAAAACACCATGATTGTCCGGGTGGTTGCGGCGGCACCGCAGTGGACGTGGTTGCACACGTTCGCATGCACGATGTGTGGCATGAACGGACGTCGGTTCGATATTGCTTCGGGTGCGACTGCTACTTCGTGAGCGGCGATGGGGCTGCGATCGACGCCGTCGATGCGCGGCTCTGGTCGTCTACACCGACGTTTCTCAATATCGAGCCGACCACGCGCTGCAATTTCTCGTGTTGGTATTGCGTCGGCCGGCATATGAAGCAGGAAGACATCGCCGTCGACGGTTTCCTGCGCGTGCTCGACAACTTCCCCAGCCTGAAAACGATCGCGCTCGTGGGTGAAGGCGAGCCGCTCATGCACAAGGGCTTCTTCAAGATGGCGCGCGCGGCTGTAGACCGCGGCATTCGAGTCGTCACGCTTTCCAACGGGTCGACGTTCAGCAGCTCGAACGTAAAGAAAATTTGCGAAGCGGGGATCACTTATATTTCGATCTCCATCGATTCCTTCGACCCCTCGACATTCGCCTCCTCCCGCATCGGAGGCAAGCTGCAGCAGGTTCTCG
The DNA here is from genome assembly GCA_035650035.1 of Burkholderiales bacterium. Lineage (GTDB taxonomy): Bacteria > Pseudomonadota > Gammaproteobacteria > Burkholderiales > SG8-41 > JAQGMV01. Next base: position 1,322 of record DASRIK010000506.1, read on the forward strand.
ATGGCATTCGCCGCCTTCGCGATTACCGCGATCGGCACGGCTACAAGTATCCGAAAATCGCCCTCAAGGGAACGCTCTTTCACGGTACGCAAGACCAGTTGCCCCGTATTGCCGCGCTCGCGAAGGAATATGGAATCGAGATCTTCGAGAGCTTTCAGGTATTGAACCCGATGACGACTTACGTGCCGATCTATCCCAGTGAGAAGGTCGGGGAGCTCAAGCACATCGGCGCGGTCGGCGCGGCGATTTGCCGTGATGCGCCGGACGTGCACGATCTTCTACAGCCGATGCAGGAGTTCTTTGCCGAGGAAGGTATCGACGTCGACAAGAACGGCACGCCGAACGGGTTGAGGCCCGGCTGCGATGAACAGTGGATTTATTCGCTCCTGTCGGGTGATGTCACGCCGTGCTGCCAGATCAAGACGCCCATGTCGCCCACGTGGAACCTCTTCACTCATTCGATCGACGAGATACTGCAGGACCGCCTTTACGAGAATACGCGTTTCAACCTCTGGAACGGCTTCTTTCCTCGTTACTGTAAGGGCTGCTCCAAAACAGGCCAGCCTTCGCCCGCCTGAGATTGCATCGGGAGCGAGTATGCTGCCGCCCGGGAGCGCCCCCGACACGATCGATGCAGAGCACACCGCTAGACCGGCGCCGGGCAACCCTGCGCTGACGCTCGACTGGGCGCAACCGGCAGACGGGCCTTCACTGCTCGCGCTATTCCAGCGTGCTTTCGGTCACGCGATGCCGGCCGAGCAATGGCACTGGAAGTACGCGGGACTCGAGTCCATGGGCAGCATCGTCCGCCGGGGGACGGAACCCGTCGGTTTCTACGGCGGCATACCACGACAGATCCGCTTCTTCGGCGCGTTGCAGACTGCAGTGCAGATCAGCGACGTCATGGTGCTGCCGGCCGAGCGCGGCATTCTCACGCGCCGCGGAGCGTTCTTTTTGACGGCAGCCGCCTATGCGGATCGCTACGTCGGTCCGAACCGCGCGTACGCTCTCGCATTCGGGTTCCCGTCGGCCCGGCACGCGCGACTGGGGGAACACCTCGGGTTATATGCGCGTGTAGACGAAATATTCGAGGCGAGCTGGACGGCGCTCAACCGACGTTTCAGCGTCATTTACAAAGCGAGACTATTGCAGCCACATCAGCTCGCGTTGGTCGACGAGCTTTGGCAGCGCATGGCGAATCGCCTCCAAGATGTCTGCATTTGCGTGCGGGATGCCGCGCATGTGGGACACCGTTTCCTTGCCCATCCTACGGTCGTGTATCTGCCTTTCCTGGTCACGCATCGACTTACCGGCCGCGCGATCGGCTTGGTCGTGCTGCGCGATCACAAGGAATCCGGTGTGGAGCTCCTCGATGTCATTGCAGAACCGTCCGACGTTCCGGTGCTCGTGAAAGTGGCCCGTCGCGTCGCTGCGCGGCTGGGTCGTGACAAGGTCTTCGCTTGGCTTACGCCCTCGGCATCAGCGTATTTCGATGACCCGGCGCTTACGCCCGCGGGCGTGCCGGTACCCACGATCGTGTGGGGTTCGTCACCGGATCTCGTGAAGTTGCGCGGCCGTTGGTGGCTGACCGGCGGCGACACCGATTTCCGCTAACGGAAGACGCGCCACATGACCGAAAACCATCGCGACACCAGCGACGAGAAGCACAAATGGGATGCTTATTACGGCTCGCTTGAAGACGAGGCCGAACCAGCGGGTGCGGTCGCCACGCTCTATCGCGAGCTTGCCGAGACGATGGGGGGCATCGTACCGGCGGGCAGCCGAGTGCTCGAGGCGGGGTGTGGCAGCGGCCAGACGAGTCTCGCGCTCGCGCGGCTTGGCCGCTATGAAATCAACCTGCTCGACTTCTCGGAAGAAGCTCTTCAGTACGCACGTCGCGTATTCGAACGTGCAGGCATCCCGGCGCGCTTCGAAGCGGGCGACGTCCTGCGCGGCGACGGCCACCCCGAGCACGATCTCGTGTTCAACTCCGGCGTGCTGGAACATTACAGCTTCGAAGATCAAGTCTCCTTTCTGCAGGGCATGAAGCGTCGCAGCCGGCGGTACGTGTTCGTGCTCGTTCCTAACCGTGCATGTTACTGGTATTGGATATGGCGGCTGCAGACGTCGGGGGACGGCCAGTGGCCTTTCGGTTACGAAAAGCCGGCGAGCAGCTATCGAGCTGCGATGGAAGCGGCGCAGCTCAACTATCTCGGCCGCGCGTATTTCGGCGCGAGTGCGGCAAGCCATTTTCTCGGCAGCATCGCAGGGCTCGATCCCGCTTTGCGCGAACGGATCATCACGGTGCACCGACAGGAGATCGTCCCGCTTGCGCAGCGCAGCTACCTGGTCGGTTTTCTCGGCAGTGTAGGCGCTGATGACGTGGCACCTGCCGGGTTTAGCAGCGACGAGCGCCTTGACTCGGAGCCTGAGGGCGACTGGGCTGACCGCTACGTGACACTGGCTGCGGATGCATTGGCAGCGCAGATCGCGGCCCAGCAACACGTCTCGCGACTCGAGCAGGAAACGCGCGAATTGCACGATAAGCTCAAAGCGGCGGACCTGGAGCTACAAAAGGTACGGGCAACCGTCGAGCGCGATGACGATGCCGCAGGCGCTTTGACTCGCCTGCGTCGCATGCTGTCAGGCCGGCCTTGAGGCCTCGTCGACGCACGGGACTCGCCGTGCCTGGCAGTGGAAACGCGGCTGCTACTGATCTCGCGGACAACGGCGCTGCGCATGTGCCGGTGCGCGTGAACGGAAGCACGCTCGACTGGTTCCTCGTGGTCGTGTTCATGGCGGCGCTTGCTGCTGCGACCATCTTTCTCTGCGTCACGGTCACGCAGCCTATTCTGGAAGCTTTTGGATTCCGGCAGGCGCAGACCGCGCTCACGACGTACTGGTTTCTTCGGGAAGGGTATGAACTCGCCTATCAAACACCGGTGCTCGGGTATCCGTGGGCCGTACCGTTCGAGCTCCCTCTCTTTCAGGCGACTGTCGCGGCGATCGCGTCCTTCCTCCCTTTTTCGTTGGACAGCATCGGCCGCACCGTTTCGTTCGGATTCTTTCTCGCGACGCTCGTACCTATAGCAGCGATATGCCGAACGCTGGGTCTCGGTGGCCGCGTATTTTTCGTCTTCGGCAGCCTGTATTTGTTGAGCCCTCAGTATCTGTTCTGGGGCCGCACATTCATGATCGAGTCGGCTGCCACGTTTTTCAGCGTCGCAACGGTCGCAACGGCGCTGCCGTTGTTCTTTGCTGCACCGGTTTCTGCCTGGCGCGCTGCCGCCGTAATGGTGCTGGGCTCACTCGCAATGACCGTCAAAGTAACCACGATGTTGCCCGTGCTTGCGGTGCTGACAGCCGCCATTGCCGTCGCTTCATTCAGCTATTGGCGCAAAAATCAGGACGCCTATGCGCGAAAGTTCATCATGCGAAGCGTCCTGCTCGCTGTTCCGGTGCTGGTCGCACTCGCGTGGACGCATTTCACCGACGTCGTGAAAATGCAGAACGAGTTCGGCAAGCTGATAACCTCTTCAGCTCTTCACGACTGGAACTTTGGCGAAATGCGCGAGCGGGTTTCGAAAGAGCTCTTCGCGGACGTAATCTGGACGCGATCGTTCAAGGCGAACGCGGGCGGTATTCTCGGTGTGGCGATAATCGGCTTCTTTCTGATCGACGCGCGGCGCACGAGACTCTGGATCGGATTATGCCTGCTCGCGCTCTTCCTTCTGCCCTTGTTCGTTTTCACGCATCTGCATATCTTCCATAGCTATTACCAGAGCGCGAACATCATTTACCTCGTTCTCCTCCTCGCAGTAGCGCTCGTCTACGTTGCGGAGCACGCCTCCGGCCGTTTGTTCGCCGTCATATTCGCGCTCGTCCTCTTATGGAATGTCGCAATCATTTCGAAAGACGTCTTGCAGATCGCACGCCGGGACATCTCTCTCGAGAACAACGTGGTTCTGGCAGCTGCAAACGTCGTTCGTGAGCAGTCGCCGGCCGACAAGCCGATTCTTGTCTACGGTCACGACTGGAGCAGCGAGCTGCCGTATTACGCCCAGCGAAAGGCGCTCGCCGTACCTGATTGGTACAACGACTTCGAGGACCCACTGAGGGCTCCGCAGCGGTATTTCGGCGGCAGCGGCATCGGTGCACTCGTCATCTGCGGCGGCCTGAGGACGCCTGCGGAAGAAGCCGTTCAGCGCTTTCTGACGACACACGGGAGCTTCCGGGCAGCATCGACCGCGAGCTGCAGGATCTTTATCTCGTCATAGCACCTCTCAGGTTGCGCACAACGCAGGAGGCTCGTGGTGCAGGCGCACAACAGGCGTTCCGTTTCGCTACAATGCAGCCTTTTGCAAAACTGCCCGCGGCTGCCGATGATCGCGCCCGTCGCCGCATGGCTACGCCGCTATTGACGGCACGGCAGGTGTCGCTGCCTGCGTCAGAACAAAATCTTATTCGTGGTTCCGTTACTTCGATTCGGCTGTACGGGGCGCCGATCGGCAAAGCACAACCCGTCCTATGATTGACGCAGCCAACGAGAGCTCGCTCGGTCCGATGGCAGCCAATGCGCTGCCGTCGGAGCGGCGCGTGCTGGTCCTGGCCCCGCATGCCGACGACGAAGTATTCGGTTGCGGCGCCACGCTGCATCTGCTCGGCCAGGCCGGCGCGGACATCACCGTTATCGTTGCAACGGACGGTGCGCGTGGAGGGGCTCGACAGGGCGCCGCTTCCTCTGATGCCGCTTCACACGAGTTGCAATTCGATTCACTCCCGAACGAGCGCGAAGCGGAGTCTCGCGCAGCCGCTGACGTGCTTGGCTATAAAGCACCGATTTTCTGGCGCCTGCCGGATCGAGGTCTACGGTACGGCGAGGCGCTCATCGTTCGAATACTCGAAGCCCTCCGTCGCAGCGATGCCGAGCTCGTGTTCGCGCCGGCTCTCAGCGAGCTCCATCCCGATCATCAGACGCTCGCACTCGCGGCGGCCGAAGCGATACGGCGGGCTGGCGGCACACGCCGCATCGCATTCTATGAAGTGAGCGCACCGCTGCTGCCGAACACGCTCATCGATATCAGCGCGGCCGAGCACGTCAAACAGAGCGCGATGCAGTGCTTTCGTTCGCAGCTTGCGTTCCAGCGCTACGACGAGCACATCGCCGGGCTGAACCGCTACCGCAGCTATACACTCGGCGATGGCGTCCGTGCGGCAGAGGCGTTTTTCATCGCGACCGCCGAAGATCTCGAGAGCGGCTTGTGGCCGCTCTACGAATCCGCGGTAGCGCGCAGACGCAGGCTGGGCATCGCCGTAGATGGTACCGAGCTGCCGCTCGTCAGCATTATCGTGCGGAGCATGGACCGGCCGACGCTTCCCGAAGCGCTCGCATCGCTTGCGGCACAGAGCTACGCCAACCTCGAAGCGGTCGTCGTGAACGCAAAAGGGACGCGCCACTCTCCCCTTCCGGATTACGGCGAGCGCATCATCATGAACCTTGTCGAAACCGGCGCGCCGCTCAAGAGAAGCGCGGCGGCGAACGCAGGGCTGCAGGCTGCGCGCGGCCAATATCTGGCGTTCCTCGATGACGACGATACGCTCGACCCTGATCACGTCGCGGAGCTGGTCGCGGCGCTTCGCCGCGCCGGCCCGGACGCGGTCGCGTATTCAGGCGTGCGTTGTGTCGATCGCAGCGATCCTCGGCGCAGGGTCACGCGCGTTTTCGGTGAGCCCTTCGAGAGTCGTGCCAAGCTGCTGGCCGGCAACTTCATTCCAAGCCAGGCACTGCTCTTCCCTCGCGGCGCGGTCGATGACGGCTTGCGGTTCGACGAAACGCTCGACGTGTATGAAGACTGGGATTTCTGGTTGCAACTCGCGGAACGCGCGCGTTTCATTTTCGTCGATCGGGTTACCGCAACGTACTTCACCGGCGGCAGCTCCGAAGTATCGCCGCTTGCATTCGACTCCGAAGCGGTCCAGGTAGCGGCCCGCGCGCTTTTCGAGAAGTGGAAAGCACGCGTCACGCCCGACGAGTTGAAAGCCCTCGGAGATCTGTACCATCAGACCAAAGCTGTACTGCTGGGCACACAAGGTGAAGTCACGCGACTCGTCAAACTGGTGCACGCCACGGAAGCATCTTCGAAAGAGGCGCTGAACGAGGCGCAGAGCGAGCTCGCGGAACTCCAGGCGCAGCTCGTCGCAACGCAGACCGACCTGGAACAGACCGTCGCTACCGTGCGCGAGCTCCTGAGCTCCAGTTCCTGGCGTGTTACAGCGCCGTTGCGGTGGTGCAGTATGCGCGCACAACGTCTCGCAC
>DASRIK010000507.1:0-5911 GCA_035650035.1 Burkholderiales bacterium
GTTGCCGTGCTCCGGCGCTACCGCAGCCTCGATCCGGTTTCCCAACAGCTGCTCGTCGACGCGGTCGAAGCAAGAGCGCGACGCATGCGCGCCCAAGCCATACGCGAGCTGCTGAGGGCCGTCGCCGGCTGGGCGTACCGCAGCATCGCTCGCGTCGCCGCAGCCGCTCAGTCCGCGAGCCTCCGCGAACGCCTGTCGGCTTCCGCCGCGAAGTCTTAGTCGTTCATCACGTTCGGGTACACGAACCCGAACGTGCACAGCGCGACGAGGAGCTTGCCTACAAAGGTGAACCGTTCCCCGCCCGTCATGTCGCGCCACTTCCTGCCGGTCACGCCTGAAGATTCCATGCTGTTGTCCATTGCCGCCTCGCTCGGTTAATGCCGAGTCGCGGGAAAGCTGCGGCCGGGCAGTAAGCTGTTATAGCGAAAGCGGCGTGATTTTCCTGTGAAGACGGCGCAAGGCCGGCGCGGCAGCGGACCTGCGCGACGCTTAGGCGTAAAGTACCGCCCCGTGCGCATACTCATCATCGAAGACGATCATACGATCGCCGCGAATCTTTACGATTTCCTGGGCGCCCGCGGCCACGCGGTCGACGCGGCAGGTGACGGTGTCACCGGTTTGCATCTCGCGGTGACTCACCCTTTCGATGCGATCGTTCTCGACCTCGGCTTGCCTGGGCTGGACGGCACGAAGCTCTGCCGCAAGCTGCGCGAGGATGCGCACATCGATACGCCCGTCCTAATGCTCACCGCACGCGACACACTGAAGGACAAGCTGCAGGGTTTCGACTGCGGCGCCGACGACTACCTGGTGAAGCCTTTCGAGCTGAAGGAAGTCGAAGCGCGGCTCGTGGCACTTCACAAGAGAAGCAGCGGTCGTGTCACGCAGAAGCCGCTCGTGGCAGGCGAGATCACGCTCGAGCGCCGGACGCTCGAGATCCGTTTCAAAGGCAACGAAGTCAAGCTGCCCCCGAAGTGCATCAAGCTGCTCGAGACGCTCATGGCAGAGCCGGGACGGCTCTACGGCCGCGTTCAGCTCGAAGCAGCGGTGTGGGGCGACACGCAGGAGACGAGCGATACGCTGCGCAGCCACATGCATACGCTGCGTCGCGCGCTGGTCGAAGCGGGCGGCTACGATCCCATCGAGACGGTGCACGGGCTCGGTTATCGCCTGATGTCGAATGCGCCTGCCCAGCCTTGATCTGCGGCTGAGGATCGCAATCGCCCTGGCGACGGTCTGTATCGCCGTCGTCGGCGCACTCGGCTTCACGCTCTATACCGCCTCCGAAGACATGGAGGAAGCGCTCGTCCAGCAACTCGTTACCGAAGAGCTCGAATCGCTGATCGAGCGCGCACGCCACACCGGGCATGCGCCGGCCAGTGGCCCTAACATTCAGTATTACGTCTTCAAAACACCCGAGCAGCTCGACATGCTTCCGCCGGCGCTGCGCACGCTCGCGCCCGGACACCACGAAGTCGGCAGCGGCGAGAATGAAAAACACGTCGCGGTGCGCGACCTGGGCGGCACGCGTTACATCGTGGTTTACGATGCGGGACCGCATGAGCTGCGCGAGTGGCGCTTTCGCCAGCTGCTCTATTCCGCGCTCGGAACGATCGCGCTTCTGTCCGTGGCCATCGGTTATTGGCTCGCGGGCGTGCTCACGCGACAGCTCACGGATCTCGCAGCGAGCGTAGCGACGCTTCATCCGGACACGCCGCACCCGCCGCTCGAGCGTTCCGATCACGACCGCGAAGTGGCCGCGGTCGCACGCGCCCTCGACGACTATCATGCACGCATCGTCGAAATGATTCGGCGCGAGCAGGAATTCACGTCGAACGCGAGCCACGAGCTGCGGACGCCTCTCACGGCGATCCGCACGAGCTGCGAGCTGCTGCTGGGCGAATCCGGCGTCCCGCAAAAGGCGCGAACACGCATCGAGCAAGTCGACCGCGCCGCACGGCAGATGACCGAGCGCATCGAAGTGCTGCTCCTGCTTGCGCGAAGCCACCGACGCGAAGCAGTCGAAACAGTCGCTCTGAGACGCTGCGTCGAAGACGCCGCTTACCCGTACCTCGACGAAATCGAGCAGAAGGGCCTCCAGTTCGACATCGCGATACCCGAGAGCCAGCTGGTACAGGTCGATCGCAAGGCGCTCCAGCTCGTGCTCTCGAATCTCATCAAGAATGCCGTGCGTTACACCGACCGGGGCCACGTGCGCGTGAGCTACGAGGCGCCGCGCGTGATCGTGAGCGACTCCGGCTCCGGCATCGCACCCGAGCATCAGCCGCAGCTCTTCGAGCGCTACTTCAGGGCGGATAACCGGCCTGAGGGACTCGGACTCGGCCTTGCGATCGTGCGCCGCATCTGCGATCACTTCGGCTGGAAAATCGAAGTAAAAAGCGCGCCGGGCTCGGGCTCCGCTTTCAGCGTGCTGCTCTCTTAACAACGCCTTCACAGTCTTTTGACGAAAGCTCGACACCGGAACTGGTACGTTCCGGCGTCAATCAGCTTTCAGGGTCAAAAGAATGCACGCAGCACTCCCTTTCTTCAGCAGTGGCACGCGTCTGTGGCGCGGGTCGGGCCGCGCAGCGCTGCTCTGGACGGCTGCGGCCATCTATCTTGGCATATCGTTCCTTACGCGTGTCGCTCTCATCGCCAAAGCCGGTGCGGCCGATCAGGTTCTCGCCAGCGATGTGCCCCGCGTTCTTCTGGTCGGCTTTGCGTACGACGCGATCACAAGCCTCTATCTTGTCGCGCCGCTTGCGCTCTACCTCGCAGCGGTGCCGCTCAAGCTGCTCGCGAGCCGGGTTCACCGCGTGACGCTGCACGCGGGTCTCGCCGTCGTGCTTTCGGCGCTGGCGTATCTCGGGATCGTCGAATACTTCTTTTTCGACGAGTTCAACGCGCGCTTCAACTTCGTGGCGGTCGAATACCTGATCTACCCGCACGAAGTTTTCGTCAACCTCTGGGATTCATATCCGGTCGCACGTGCTCTCATCGCAGCCGGGCTTTTCGGCATGGCGGTCTCGCGGCTCCTCCGGCGGGCGGTAGGGCGGCTTCGGTTCGAACGCGAACAGCCGCAAGCTTTCCGATGGCATTTCGCCGCTGTCGCGGTGCTCCTCGGGACGGTGCACCTGGGCGTGGATCTGGATACATGGCGTTCGCACGGCAATCGTGTCGCCGACGAAATCGCAGCGAACGGCGTTTACTCGTTCGTCAGCGCAGCGACGAACAGCCGGCTCGATTACGACGCCTTCTACCTGACGCTGCCTCACGGCGAAGCGATGGAACGCGTGCGCCGCATGGTCGCGCAGGACAATGCGCGGTTCCTGCCCGGAGCGGCGAATCCGCTCGTTCGTAAGGTCACGTACGCCGGCCCGGCGAAGCCGCTCCACGTCGTCGTGCTGATTCAGGAATCCCTCGGTGCAGAGTTCGTCGGGGCGTACGGCGACACGCGCGGGCTCACGCCGAACGTCGATCGGCTTGCGAAGGAGAGCATCGTATTCGCGAATACCTACGCCACCGGAACCCGGACCGTGCGCGGTCTGGAAGCGGTTACGGCATCGTTCCCGCCAGTCCCGGCCGAGTCGATCGTGAAACGCGCGCGCAACGAGCACATGTTCAACTGGTCCACGATCATGCAGGAAGCCGGTTATGCGCCAACGTTCATCTACGGGGGTTACGGCACCTTCGACAACATGAACTACTTCTTCCGCAACAACGGCTACCGGGTCATCGATCGCACGGATATCCCGAATGCGCGATTCAGCAACATCTGGGGCGTGAGCGACGAGGATCTCTTCGAGCACTCGATGAAAGTGTTCGACGAGCAGCACGCCAGAGGCGAGCGGATTTTTTCGGTGATCATGTCGACTTCGAATCACAGACCGTTCACGTTTCGGCCCGGTGTTCCGGGAGTACCGGAAAGCGGCGGCGGTCGCGAAGCGGGCGTGCGCTACGCCGACCACGCCATCGGCAGATTCATGGAAATGCTGCAGAGCCGGCCGTACGTGAACGACACGGTCGTCGTGATCGTCGCCGATCATGGGGCGCGCGTGTACGGCCGCGAGGACTTCCCGCTTCCATCGTATCGAATTCCTTTCATCGTACACGCGCCTGGACAATTTGCGCCGCGCGTAGTGGACGCCGTCGCGAGCCAGCTCGACGTCGCGCCGACGGTCCTCGGCCTCCTCAATCTCTCGCACGAAAGCGGGTTTTTCGGGCGTGACGTGCTCGCACCGGCCGCCGCGCCGCGCAGCGTGCCGCTCAATCACAATCGCGACGTCGCACTCATGATCGGTGAGCACCTGCACGAGCTCGGTTTTCGCGGGACATCCTCGACAATCGCATTCGACGGTGTAAGCTACGGGCAACTCCCGGCCGCTCGCGACGAAAACGGAATAAGCGATGCGGCAGCCGTTTTTCAGCTCGCCTACAGGCTTTACGCATCCGGTCGGTATGCAGCGCGTTGAGGCGGCGTCCGTCGCGCTCGCACCGCGCATACCGTTCTGGTGGTTCGCCGCTCCGATTGCGCTTGCCATGGCGCTGATCGCGCTGGATCAGATGAGCGACGCCGACCGAACGATCACGCGGCTTTTCGTCGATGCGGACACTCGCGCTTTTCCATTGCGCTATTCCTTCGTGCTCGAAATCGTGATGCATCAGTGGGCGAAATATGTGGTCATCACGATCGGCGCACTCGTTGGAGCGGCCGTCGTGCTGACCTATGTCGTACCGCCCTGGCAGCCACGCCGGCGCATTCTCGTATTCCTGCTGCTCTCGATGGCGCTCGCACCGCTCAGCGTGACGGCGGGCAAGGCAGTGAGCAGCCCCCACTGTCCCTGGGACATCGACGAGTTTGGCGGCCTCGTACCCTATGCCCACTTACTGGAGCCGCGCGTCACCCGCGTCGTGCCCGGGCACTGCTTTCCCGCCGGTCACGCGTCGACCGGTTTCGCGTTGATGGCTTTCTATTTCGCAGCTTACGTCCTGGGCCGCCGCGAATGGGCTTGGTACGCGCTGGTTTTCAGCGTCGGCGCCGGGCTGCTGCTCGGCTTCGGGCGCGTACTACAGGGTGCCCATTTCGTCAGTCACGTTCTCTGGTCGGGCGTTTTCTGCTGGACCGTGATGCTGCTCCTGTATGTCATGGCTTTTGTTTCGCCAGGCCGATCGCATCGTAAAAACGCTTGTACTCCTCGTAGCGCACCGCAAGATATTTCGTGAACTCGGCACTCCCCATGAACACATCCTGGAAGATGTAGCGCTTTGCGAGCTCTTTCCAGGCAGCAGACTTGTGCACCTGATCCAGGGCTGTCTCCATGGTGCTCACGGCTTCTTTGGGCACGCCCGCCGTGAAGGTGAACCCGCGGATCGTGCCGGCGGTGATCGGATAACCGAGCTCCTGCAATGTCGGCACGTCGGGGGCCTGAGGCAGCCGCCGGTCGGCAGAAATCGCGAGGACCCGTAGTGTTTTCGCCTCGACGAAGGACAGCCCTTCGCTCAGGTTCTCGGTCGTGAAGGAGGTGTGACCGCCGGCCGTGGACGTGACGGCGTCGCTGCCGCCTTTGAAAGTCACGAACCTGAATTTCGCGCCGGGCACGGCTTGCTCTATGAGATAGACGAGCAGACGGCCGGTGCCTTGCACCGAAGTCGTCGCTGCGACGATCGTCTCCGGCGATTTCCGCGCCGCTTCGACGAGCTCCTTGAAGGTCTTGTACGCTGAATTCGCAGGGACCATGATCGTTTGCGGATCGATCGCCATCAGCGCGACAGGCGTGTAGTTCTCCAGCCCGATGTTGATGTCGGGCCGGTAAGCCATCGCGAGAAGCGTCCCCGTAACCGAAAGCAGAGTGTAGGGATCACCGCGTTTGGTCTTGAAGTAGTTGAACGCGAGCGCACCCGAGCCGCCGAC
>DASRIK010000508.1:0-2243 GCA_035650035.1 Burkholderiales bacterium
TGTCGACGGCGAACCGCTTCGCGGTTTCCGGCATGGCGAGTATGGCGGCGATCTCGGTGTTCAGCTTATGGAGGACGGACTGCGGCGTACCCGCAGTCGTGGCCCACGCCCACCAGATCTGCGCTTCATAGCTGGGCAGACCGGCCTCGACGGTGCTGGGCACGTCAGGCAGGCTCGATGCGCGCTTCGGGGCTCCGACTGCGAGTGCCTTCACCTTGCCCGAACGGATATGCGTATTCGCCGTCGGTATCGTCGCTACTGCCATGTGCGCCTGGCCGGACATGACGTCGATCAATGCCGGAGCACCGCCCTTGTACAACGCGATCTCCCCTTTGAAGCCGGCATGGCTGCGGAACATCGCCGACACGAAATGCATGAAGCCGCCGGCCGAAGCCATCGTGATGTAGTTCGGCTTGGATCGGGCAAGCGCGAGCAGCTCCTGCAACGAATTCACCTGCGCGGCCGGGCCCACGGTGATCACGACCGGCGCTTTGCCGAACATCGCGACCCAGTCGAAATCCTTGATGGGATCGTACGGAAGCTTTTTCACCACGGCCGGATTCATCGTGAAGGCGGTCGAAGCCATGAGAATCGTGTAGCCGTCCGGGTTCGCGCGCGCGACCGTTTCCGTTCCGATCATGCCTTCAGCGCCGGGACGATTGTCGACGACGACCTGGCGCCCCAGGCGCTCGGTGAGTTGGCCGCCTATGTAGCGCGCCATGATGTCATTGCTGCCGCCGGGCGCCTGCGGGACGATCACGCGTATCGGGCGCGTCGGATAGCTCGAGACATCACGGTCCGGCGCCGCCCGCTGCGCGCCTTGAGCGCACGTCGCGAAAGCGACGAGCGGTACCATCAGCATTGCGGCACTCGGTTTCATTCATTCCTCCCCAGGCACGCCAAAGCATTACGGACGCGGGGAGATGATACTCTAGCCACGAGCATCGACGTGGAGGGCGTCGCCTCATGCGTCATGTAGCCTTGTTACTTGCCGGATTCTTCGGGGTGCTGTATCCCGCGCTTGGGCGTACGCAGGAGCCCGGCGGGGCGCCCGGCTTACCGAAGCAGCTTCGCATCGTCACCGCCAGCGTGGGCGGTACTGGTCCGGACTTCATCGCACGCCTGATCGCGCCGAAGCTCGCCGAAACTGCGCGTGTCAACGCGATCGTTGAAAACCGCCCGAGCGTCAACGGCATCGTCGCGGCGCAGTTCACCGCAAAAGCGGCCGCAGACGGGTCGGTCATCATGATGGGCAACGCGGGCACGCATGCGATCAATGCGGCGCTCTACAAGAAACTCCCGTACGACCCTGCAAGCGACTTCGCGCCGATCAGCGAGATCGCGTCGATTCCTCTCGCGCTCGTGATTCACCCGGTCGTTCCGGCGAAGTCGGTGCGGGAGCTCGTAACGCTCGCCAGAAGATCGCCTGGCAAGCTCAACATCGCGGTTGCAGGTGCGGCCGGAGAGCTCATGGGCAACGCGATGAAGCTGCAGGCCAAGATCGACATCAGGAACATCCCGTACAAGGGCGGCGCACAAGCAGCGTTCGCAGTCGTGTCCGGCGAGGCGGACATGACGTTCACGTCTTATGTGGTCATCGCGCCCCACGTGAGCGCCGGAAAGCTGAGGGTCCTCGGCGTGAGCGGAGCACAGCGCATGTCTCAGTTCCCGGATGTTCCCACGATCGCGGAGAACGGTTTGCCGGGCTACGACCACGAACAGTGGTATGCGCTATTCGCGCCGGCGAAGACGCCGGCTCCGGTCGTCCAGCTCCTGCACAAGGAAGTCACGCGCGTTGTGAACCTGCCGGACATTCACGAGCGCCTCATCGCCACCGGGCATCGAGTAATTGCAGGCACTCCGCAGCAGCTCGCGGATAAGGTGCGGCGAGACATCGAACGAACGCGCGAGATCATGCGTGAATCGGGGATGCAGCAGCTCGATTAGTGAAACACCCGTCGTGCGGCATGAACCACCGCGACGAGTCCATGACGACCGACCTGGTAACGCCTCTTTGCGAGGATCACCAGTCCACGCATAATGTTTCGCTCAGCTCCAGTTCACGACGAGGCGCCATGTCCCGAATCGATGGGGTAGCAGACGCGTGCATCGTATCTTGCGACATTGTTGCTCATGGCTCGGAGCGCGATCACGAGCGGCAGCTCAAACGTCTCCAGGACATCAACCAGCGGGTGCGCGAGCCTGTCCAGCTTCACGGAAACCGGGTAGTTTGGGCTTCCGGC
>DASRIK010000509.1:0-3806 GCA_035650035.1 Burkholderiales bacterium
GGCGCTGAGCTCCGACACGGAGCTCGCGCCGAATTCCCGCCGCGCCGCTTCACGCACGTGCCGTACAAGGGCGGCAACGACATCATGGCGCCGCTGCTGGGCGGCGAGCTCCAGTTGTCCTTCGCGAGCTCGACGGTAGTCAAAGGGATGCGCAGCCGCATGAAGGTCCTCGCCGTTACCTGCCCGCAGAGGGATCCGGCGTTGCCCGACATGCCGACGATGAGCGAAGCCGGCGTGAAAGGCTACGACGCTTCGTTCTGGTTCGGCCTCCTCGCTCCGGCGCGCACGTCCCAGGCGATCGCGCAGCGGCTGAACGCGGTGCTGCGTGAGACGCTGGGCGACGCCGAGCTCATGCGCCCGCTCCAGGAGCTCGGACTCATCCCCGCACCCTCGACACCCGTGGGGTTTGCCGCACGCATCCGGGCAGACTTCGTCAAATGGAAGGACGTCCTCACCACGCGGTGAGTGCACCGACAGGATCGACTTGCGCTAATCTGCATCTTCCAAGGCACGAGACAGCATAAACCCGTCCGGAGGAGCCATGACCACCCTCGCGACCCGCCTCACCATCAAACGCTTGCATCCGCTCTTTGTTGCCGAGGTGACCGGCATCGACCTGACGCGACCGATACCGCGCGAGGACTTCCGCACAATCTGGGAGGCTTTCAACGAGCACCAGATCCTCGTCTTTCGCGATCAGGCGTTCGATGACGCGTCTCAGATCGCGTTCAGCCGCAACTTCGGCAGCCTCGAGACGATGATCGCCCATCCGGGCAACGACTGGAACCCCGGGCACATCTCGGTCATGACGAACCTCGGGAAAGACGGCAACTTCCTGCCGCTCGATCATCCGGCGATGGTCCACCGGGAGCGCAATGAGGCCTGGCACAGCGACAGCTCGTTCAAGCCCGTCGCCGCGCTCGCATCGCTTCTGTCCGCGCGCATCGTGCCGCCGGTCGGCGGCAATACCGACTTCGCGAGCGCGCGCGCGGCTTACGATGCGCTATCCGAGCAGCGCAAAGCCGAGCTCGAAGGAGTGATCGTCGTTCACCGCATGACGCATCCGGACATGGAGAACGACAAAGGCTATCGTGACGAAGACAAGAAGCGCCACGTCGTTACGCATCCGCTGATCCGGACGAATCCCGTCAACGGCCGCAAAGCGCTCTACGTCGGCGCCCACGCGCAGGAAATCATCGGGATGCCGCCGCAGGAAGGTTCCAGGATTCTCGACGAGCTGACCGCGTTCTGCACGCAGCCGCAGTTCGTGTACAGCCATCACTGGCGCGACGGCGACGCGGTGATGTGGGACAACCGCTGCACGCTGCACCGCGCGACGCCGTTCGACAAGACCAAGTACAAGCGCAAGCTGCACCGCACGACAATCGCGGGAAAGGCGCCGGATAGCGCGTTTGCGACAATGCCGGAACCGCGTGTCGCTTAGATCCTCCCTTACCAAAATCTTCCTTGGTCTGGGCTTCTGCCTCGCCCTGGCGAGCCATGACGTTTCCGGTGCGACTGAGTCGTCCCTGACCGTAACACCAATCGGCTCAGCGCTGGAAATTCCGGCCACGCTGATCAGACCCGACGGCGCGGGACCGTTTCCGGCCATCGTCATCATGCATGACTGCAGTGGCCTCGGTCCGCGCTCGAGCGGCGCACCGGCGCGGTGGTCGAAAGCGCTCGTTCAGCAAGGCTACGTCGTTCTGATTCCCGACAGCTTTACGCCACGCGGATTTCCTGACGGCGTGTGTACCATCCCCGGCAGCGAAACGACGTCTGCCAGTGGCTATGCGCGCGCCGCGGACGCCTACGGCGCGCTCGCCGCGTTGCGCGCACTGCCGTTCGTCGATGGCAAGCGCGTCGGTGTAATGGGCAATTCCCATGGCGGCTGGACCGTCCTCGCCGCGATGGTGGCTGCGCAGCCTGGAGGCGACAACGCGCTGGCGGAGGCGAAGCGCAATGGTTTTGCGGCGGCGCTCGCTCTCTATCCAAGTTGCACGCCGCGCTATGGCGGCTGGTCGACAGCACGCGAGAAAGGGAGCCGCTTCGGCCCCGCCGTCACGTTCAGCGGGACCTACCAGCCGCTCGCGCCCCTGCTGATCCTGACCGGGGAAAAAGACGACTGGACGCCGGCGGAACCATGCCGCCGCCTGGTCGAAGCGAGTCGCGCGGCAGGTTATCCCGTCGAGATCAAAGTCTATCCGGGCGCGCATCATGGTTTCGACAACGACAGGCCGGTGCGCTACGACGCGCGGCGTAACAATCCCAACTCGCCTTCCGGTCGGGGCGCGACCACGGGCGGCGATTCCGCCGCATCGGCGGACGCGGGGAAGCAGGTCGCTTCGTTCTTCTCCCTGCATCTGAAGCAGAGCGCAGAAAATCCGACCGGCAACGCGGCGCGCTAGAAATAACCTTCGATGAAGCGCCCGACCCACGGCGGCATCGAGACATCGTCCACACGGTCGAACGGCGGCATGTAAGGCTTGATATCCAGCACCGGTGTCCCGTCGAGCGCGTCGAGGCCGCGTACTCTGACGATGTTGTCTTCAATCCCCAGCAGCTTCACGGCGGTTACGCCGATCGGGTTTGGACGGAACTTCGTACGCTGCGCGAACACGCCGAGCTCCTGCAGGTCCTCCATCCCACGCGGACGTCTCAGTAGCTGCTTCTTCAAATCGAAGCCTTGCGCTCGGTCGAGAAAGAACACCACCAATACATGCGAGAAGCCTTCCAGTCCCTGCAGGCCCGGAGCGTATTCAGCGTTCAGATGGATCTCGGAATCGACGGTCGCCCAGTTGCCCTGCGACATCTCGTTGACGGGGCATTTGACGGCGCCTATGGGATGAACCTGAAACATGGTGCTTTCCTGTTGAAGCAGTGCGAGGAGCCAGAACGGCAGCACGCGTATTCGTGCGTCCCTCGACATGTTCGCCGATAATAGGCACCTTACGGTAGCCTTCAAATAAGGAACAAATCATGAGGAGAGAAGTAATCGTCGCAATACTGCTCGCCGCTATAGGCATCGCCGCACCGCACGCGCACGCGCAGGGCGGCTCCGTATCCAAGTTCCCCGAGCGCCCCATTCGACTCGTGGTCGGATTTCCGCCGGGCGGCGCGACTGACATCCTCGCGCGCATCCTGTCGCAACACATGCCGGAGTCGATCGGCCAGCCGGTGGTGGTCGATAATCGCGGCGGCGCGAGCGGCACGATTGCGGCGGCGATGGTCGCGAAGGCGCCACCGGACGGCTACACCATCATGATGGTGCCGAGCGGCCCGTACACCATCAGCGCGAGCACGTACAGCAATCTCCCCTACGATGCCGTGCGGGATTTCACCGGCGTTTCGCTGCTCGCATGGGTGACGAATGTGATCGTCGTGCCGCAAGCTTCACCGGTGAAGACGTTGCAGGACATCATCCGCATGGCCAAGGAAAAACCCGGCCAGGTCACTTTTTCGTCGTCCGGCTCAGGATCCCTGCATCATCTCGCGGGCGAAGTAATGAAGCGCCTGACGGGCACGGAAATGATCCACGTTCCGTTCAAGGGCGGCGGCCCGGCGCTCACGGCGCTGGCAGGCGGTGAAGTCACGTTCGGCTTCACTTCGATGCCATCCGCGATGCCTCTCATCAACGCGAAGCGCGTGCGACCGATCGCCGTGACCAGCGAAAAGCGTATGTCGGCGCTGCCCGCCACGCCGACGATGACCGAAGCCGGCGTGCCGCCGCCCCCCGGCCTCGACATCCGCGAATGGTATGGCGTGATCGTGCCCGCTGCGACCCCGGCGCCGATCGTCAACAAGCT
>DASRIK010000510.1:0-3560 GCA_035650035.1 Burkholderiales bacterium
CGCCCCCCTTCATGGTCGACGGACACGACGAGCGCAGGCTCGCGCAGCGCACGAATCTCGCTCGTGAGCCGCTGCAGCTGTTCGGGCGACTCGTAGTTGCGGGTAAAAAGAATGACGCCGCCCGTCAACGGATGCAGCAGGCGCCGCCGATCTTCGTCGGACAGCTCCTTGCCGACCACGTCGATCACCACGGGCCCCAGTGGAATGCTTTTAGCCTGTGCCATTCCCACGCGCCTCCAGGACAACGCACGCGCACGCGAGCGATCGCTCGTCGCTGATGGTGACATGGTGGCCGATAATGCCCCGCTCTGTCACGAGGGCGTCGAGCTGCGGATGGAACTCGAACCCAGGCTTGCCCGCCCTGTTCTGAACGATGCTGATGCACTGAAGCGTCACGGGATACCGAAACCCGGTCCCCATCGCTTTGGAGAACGCTTCCTTGGCGGCGAAGCGATTGGCCACGAACAGCACGGGGTTGACGGTCCTCTCGTAAGCCGGCCACTCCCGGCTCGTGAGCACGCGCCTCGCGAAGCGTTCGCCGTATTTTTCGAGCAGTCGCGCGATGCGCTGCGGCTCGACCACGTCGATCCCAATCCCGTAGATCATGCCCGTCCGATCGCGGCAAGATAGTTGCGGACCGTGGGCGCCAGGCCATCGATCAGAGCGTCCGCCGTCAAGGCATGGCCGATCGACACTTCGAGCACGCCGGGTACCGCCGCCAGGAATCTCGGCAGATTCTGCTGGTTCAGGTCGTGCCCGGCATTGATGGCGAGTCCCGCCGATGTCGCCGCGCGCGCGGCTGACGTGTAGCGGGCGAGCACGTCGCGCTCGTCGGTTGTTGCAAAAGCACGCGCATACGGTTCGGTGTAAAGCTCGATCCGATCCGCACCCACTTCGGCTGCGGCGGCCATCATCGAGGCCTCGGCATCCATGAAAAGGCTCACGCGTACGCCGAGCGCTTTCACTTCCGCGATCAACGGTTTCAGACCTGTCGCATGCCGCGCGAGGTCCCAGCCGTGGTCCGACGTGAAAGCACCCGGATCATCCGGCACCATCGTGAACTGGTGCGGACGCACGGCCCGCACGAGCTCGAGCGCGTTCTCGAACGGATTGCCCTCGATGTTGAACTCCGCGTGGCGGTAACTCTTCAGAAGCTCCGCGAGGTCATACACGTCCTGCGCCCGGATGTGACGACCATCCGGCCGCGGATGCACCGTGATGCCCTGCGCACCGGCGTCGAGCGCGATGGTGGCGCAGCCGGTAACGCTCGGAATGCCGAGCGGGCGCGTATTGCGCAGCAGCGCGACTTTGTTGAGGTTGACACTTAGCCTGACACTCACGCTGCCACTCAGGCTGACATTGAGGTGCGTCATGCGCCGCGGTCGCTAAAGCGCCTGGAGGTCGCGAAGGAGCTGCCGCGTGTGCAAGACCTGGTCGCCGAGATAATGATTGATGAGCACACGCATGAGCGCTTTGCTCTGCTGCTGCGTGAGCGCGCGTGTGTAGTCGCCCGATTGCATGTCGAGAAGCGTTTGGCCGAGCAATTCTACCCCGTTTGTTTCCCGGTCCGACGTGCGGCTGACCGGGCCGCGCTCGACGATGTAGGTATAGCGCTCTTCAGCGGCGATCGGTTGGCCGCTCTCGATATCGCGATCGAGCGTCATCGCATAGCCGAGCTCGCGCAGCAGCCGTTGCTCGAAGCTTCGCAGGACGCCCGAAGGTTCGTCGTGCGGCCCGAGCGCCTGCAGCGTCTGCGCATACGTTTCGAAAAGATGCTCGTGCTCGTCGTGCCGCGGCAGGAGTTTCAGCAGCAGCTCGTTCAGGTAGAAGCCGCAGAGGAGCGAGAGCCCTTTCAGTGGATGGTAAGGCCCATCCCATTCGGCACGCATCAGCGTCTGGAGCTCGCCCTTGCCGGACCACGATACGAGCAGTGGCTGGAATGCGAGCAGCACACCGCGCAAAGCAGACTTGGGCCTGCGCGCGCCCTTCGCGACCGCCGCTATGCGTCCGGCATTGCGCGTGAAAAGCTCGACGACGAGACTCGTCTCGCGGAACGGATAGCTGTGCAGGACGAACGCGGGCTCGGCGTCGTGGCGGTTGGCACCTGATTTGCGCCTCTCGTCACCCGTCACTCGTCACCCGCCGCTATCGATGCCGAGTCGCCTGAGCACCGCCTCGTCGTCCGCCCAGCCGCTGCGCACACGCACCCACACTTCCAGAAACACTTTGCCCCCGAACAGCTGTTCCATGTCCTTTCGCGCCTGCGTGCCGATCGCTTTAAGTTTTTCCCCGCCCTTGCCGATGATGATCGGCTTCTGGTTCGGCTTGTCCACCAGTATCGCAACGTAAATGCGCCGCAGGTTCCCCGTCGTCTCGAAACGCTCGATCTCGACCGCAGTGGCATAAGGCAGCTCCTCGCCGAGGAGCCGGAAGAGCTTCTCCCGCACGAGCTCCGCAGCGAGGAAACGCTCGGGAAGCGTCGTGATTTCGTCTTCCTCGTACATCCGCGGTGCTTCGGGCAGCAGCTTCACGACTTCGGCCACGAGTGCATCGGCTTCACGCCCGCGCTCCGCAGAGATCGGAACGATCGCCGCGAAATCCCGCCGCTCGCGCATCTCCGCGATGAACGGAAGAAGATCGGGCTTCCTCTGGACCCGGTCCACCTTGTTGATGACAAGCACTACAGGCACGTTGTCGGGGAGCAGTTTCAGCACCGACGCGTCCCGCTCTCCGAACCTGAGCGCTTCGATCACCCACACGACGACGTCCACCCCTTCGAGTGCCTGCCTCACGGCGCGGTTCATGAGCCGGTTCATGACGTTTCGATGCTGCGTCTGAAAACCGGGCGTATCGATGAACACGAGCTGTGCATCCGGGCGCGTAAGAATTCCCGTGATGCGATGGCGTGTCGTCTGTGGTTTGCGGGACGTGATGCTGACTTTCTGACCGACGAGGCGATTCAGCAGCGTGGATTTACCGACGTTGGGACGACCGACGATCGCCACCGTCCCGGCGCGATGTGCTTCGCTCATCCGCTCTCTCCCGCCGCAATCGCGCGTTCGTACGCCACGCGGGCCGCATCCTGCTCCGCGCTCCGGCGGCTTGTCCCCTCGCCGCGCGTGCGAATGCCGAGCTCGCTCACCTCGCATTCGACTTCGAACATCTGCTCGTGGGCTTCGCCGCGTATCGCGGTCACTGTGTAGCGGGGAAGCTGCAGGTGGCGGCTTTGCAGATACTCCTGGAGCCGCGTCTTCGCGTCCTTACCGGTCGAAAGCGGATCGATGTTTTCCAACGCCTCCCGAAAAAGCGTCTCGACGACGGTCGTCGCCGCATCGAACCCTCCGTCGAGAAGCGCCGCGCCCACGACAGCCTCCACGGCATCGGCAAGCATGGACGGCCGCCGTGCGCCTCCGCTTCGCACTTCGCCTTCTCCGAGCCGGAGATACGTGCCGAAATCGTGCGACTTCGCGATTCCCGCGAGCGACGGCTGAGAGACGAGGCTCGCACGCAGCCGTGAAAGCTCGCCTTCGGTGAGCGCAGGAAACTTGCGATAAAGGGCG
>DASRIK010000511.1:0-2905 GCA_035650035.1 Burkholderiales bacterium
TTGCCATCGGAAGGAGCTATGGTCGTGCGGCCGCAGCCAACTCCGGTTCTTGAGGCCGAGCAGCGCGACGCCGTTTCCGCCAGTCGCCGAGGAAGAGGAGGATGGGTGCGGCGATGAACACCGATGAGCTCGCCGCGATGATAATGCCGAACACCATCGGCACCGCGAAGCTTTCGACCGCGCTTCCGCCCCAGACCGCCATCGGCAGCAGCGCCAGGAACGCTGTGATCGACGTGTAGAGGCTTCGCGCCAGCGTCTCGTTGATGCTCTTGTCGATCATTTCGCGGAACGGCATCGCCTTGTACAGCCGCATGTTCTCGCGCATGCGGTCATAGACGACCACCTTGTCGTTCACGGAATACCCGATCAGCGTGAGCAGCGCCGCGATCGCGGTGAGATTGAAGTCGAGCCCCATGAGCGCGAAGAACCCTACGCACTTCGTCACGTCCAGGATGAGCGTTGCGATCGCGCCCACCGCGAATGGCCATTCGAAGCGGAACCAGATGTAGAGCAGCATCGCGAAGCTCGCGAGCACCACCGACAGCACGCCGGCATACGCTAGCTCACCGCTCACCTTCGGCCCCACCACCTCGGTCCGTTCGATCGACGCGCCCGAATCCAGCGTCGTCACCGCCTGACGGATCTTCTCCACCGCCACCGATTGCGCTTCTTCGCCGCCCGGCTGCCGCTCCGCGCGCACAAGCACGCGCGAAGCATCGCCGTACTCCTGCAGCCCGATCTCGCCCAGTTCGAGGCTTTCCAGGCTCGAGCGCATCCGCGCAAGATCGGCCGGCCCCGCGGTCACCACCTCCATCTGGATGCCGCCGCGGAAATCCACGCCGTAGTTCAGTCCGGGATAGATGAACAGCGCGATCGAGGCGATCGACAGCACAGCCGAGAACGCGATCCCGAAGAGCCGCGCGTTCATGAACTTATACTTCGTCCCCTCCGGGACGAGCTTCATCCCGAACAGCGGCTCGATGCGCAACGTCTTCAGCTTGAAGCGGTTGACGATTGCCGTCATGAGCACCCGCACGATCGAGACGGCCGTGAACATCGAGATGCCGATGCCGAGCGCCATCGTTACCGCGAACCCGCGCACCGGCCCCGATCCGAATCCGAACAGAAGCAGCGTCGCGATCAACGCTGTCAGGTTCGAGTCGACGATCGTCGAATAGGCGCGGTTGAAGCCGGAATCGAGCGCGACCACGGCGCGTGCGCCTTTTCGCGTTTCCTCTCGGATGCGCTCGTTGATCAGCACGTTCGCGTCGACCGCTAGCCCGATGCCGAGCACGATGCCCGCGATGCCGGGAAGCGTCAGCGTCGCGCCCAAGAGGCTCAGCGCGCCGAACGTCAGCGCCACGTTCAACGCCAGCGCGAGGTTCGCGAGCAATCCCCACGGCCCGTAGAGCACGAACATGAAGGCGATGACGAGCCCGAACCCGATCAAGCCGGTCGTTATTCCCATCTCGATGGCATCCGCGCCGAGATCGGCGCCGACGGTTCGCTCCTCGATCACCGTCAACGGCGCGGGCAGGGCGCCCGCGCGCAGCAGCGCCGAAAGGTCGCTCGTCTGCTGCACCGTGAAGCCGCCGGAAATATTTCCCGACCCGCCGATGATCGGCTCGCGGATCACGGGCGCGCTCAACACTTTCCCGTCCAGCACAATCGCAAACGGCTTGCCGACATTCGCCCGCGTTATGTCGCCGAATTGCCGCGCGCCGAGATTATCGAAGCGGAACGTGACGACAGGCTGGTTTTGCTGATCGAACCCCGCACGCGCGTCGGTCAAGCGATCGCCTGAAACCGCGATCCGCTCTTCGACCGGATAGATCTGGCCGTCGGGACCCGGCAGCATGTCGACACCCGGCCGCGCCGTCGTTGCGCCCGCCACCAGCATGTGGAAGGTCAGCTTCGCCGTCTGGCCAATAGCGTCGCGAATCCGCTGCGGGTTCTGCTCGCCGGGGAGCTGCACCGTGATGCGGTCGGCGCCGACGCGCTGGATCGTCGGTTCTGCCACGCCAATCTCGTCCAGGCGCCGGCGGATGATCTCGAGGCTCTGCGCGATCGCCGCCTCCGCGCGTTCAGTCATGCTCGCTTCGGTCGGTCTGACGGTGATCACCGTGTCGGAGACCGCCATCACCTCGATGTCCGGTGCGCCGATGCCGAACGGACCGATCGGCGTTGCGAGCCCGCGCAAGAGCGTCATCGCCTGCTCACGCGAGGCGGCCTCTCTCAGCGTGATCGTAACCACATTCGCATCGCGCCGCACCGATTGCGGCTGGATGCGCGCCTGCCGCAGCACGCGAACCGCGTCCGCGTTCAACGTCTGCATCCGCTCGCGCTGAAGCGCGGCGGCATCGACCTCAAGCACGAGATTCGATCCGCCGCGCAAGTCGAGGCCGAGCGTGACTTGCTGCTTGGGCAGCCAGCCCGGCAGGTAACCGAGTTGTTGCGGCGTGAGCACGTTGGGAAGGGCGGTGATCAAGCCGAACAGGATCACGCCCGCATAAACGAAAAGGAGCCAGGGTCGAGTGCGCATAGCCTTTATCCGTTGGGGGCCGCATCTCCGGCGACCTCGAGGGCGAACCGGCACGCAGCCGTGCAATTTTCAGGAGACGGAACCGCCCTTGAGGCGGAGCTAGGCGGTGCGCGGAGGCGCTCGTGCGTGGAATGCGCCGGGCTTGAAGCCCGGCGTATCCGCATCTGCTGGGAGCGCCGCTCGTTCCGCGTCTTCGGGATCGGATAAGCGGAAGGCCGTCGGGATCAATCCAACGGGCATACCGCCCGCATGGACGCGCTTGGCGTCGGTATCCGGAGCCATTGTCCGATGGGTGAGGTGACCCGGAACGACGCTTGGCGCGCCGGGGCCGTTTGCCTTCAGCTTGCCCGTGCTTCCGATGTT
>DASRIK010000512.1:0-7484 GCA_035650035.1 Burkholderiales bacterium
CGGGTGCTCGCATCCGGGCGTGGAGAAAATTCTTGTCGGCGCGACCAAGATCGATCCGCAGCTGTATATCGTGACGGGCGGTTTTCATCTCGTCCTTGCGCCGCAGGATGAAGTGCAACGCACGGCCGACGTTCTTCACGACTCACTGAAAGTCGAGCGCGTCGCACCGGGACATTGCACGAGCGAGCTCGGCTTCGCGGTGTTCATGGATCGCTTCAAGCAGCGGTTCGATCGGGCCGGTCTCGGCTCCGTCATAGCGTTACCTTGAGCGAAGTCAGCGTAACCCTGAGGAGCAGTCGATGGCGCCCACCGCGACCGTGTCAACAAGAAAGTCATGGCGGACCCGCAGATAAAAGACATGGGATGGCGGAAAAAGACGTCCCGTTCGACGGCAAGCGCATGATCTGCGGTGGGTTCGAGGTGCTGCTGCAAGCCTGAGATCACGGATAAATGGGGCAGGTTCGAGTTTCGAGAAAGCCGGACCTGCTCGAAATTCCGTTAGCGGGATGCCGTGATCGAATCGACCTTGTCCGGGTAGAAGGCGACGTGCTCTTTGATGACGCTGACCTCGTCGTACGGCTGCTCGTAGCTCCACACCGCGTTCTCCGCGGTTCGATCGCCGGATGCGAGCGTGTAGTACGACGCGTGGCCCTTGAAGGGACAATAGGTGCTATGCGTCGTGCGCGCGAACCGCTCCATCTTCACGTCTTTGCGCGGGATGTAATAAACCGGCGAATAAGTGCCCTCTTCCATTCGAATGGCGTTCGCGCTGTCGGCAATCACCTCGCCGTTGAATTTCACCTGCACGCGCATGCCCGCTGCCTGTGTCGTGATGCGATGGTCGGGGCGTTGCGCGTAACCGGGTCCGCTATTGGCAGTCATGCATGTCTCCTTCTCACGCGCGCAGTGTTCCCGTTTCAGCCTTCGCGGTGATATCGCGCTAATATGCACGAGCTCCGATTCTCCACAAAAAAATGGCAGCCGTCGACGGCGGAATTCGGGAGGAGTCATGACCAGACGCAAAGCGATATCGCAGTGTGCGGCAGTACTTGCACTGTTGCCGCTTCATGCCACTGCCCAAAAACCCGCGCAAGCGGATTACCCCTCCAAACCGATCCGCGTCGTCGTGCCGTATGCTCCCGGCGGACCGATGGACTACATCGGACGAACGTTGGGCCGCAAGATCGCACCCGTCCTCGGGCAGCAACTCGTCATCGACAACAGGCCCGGGGCGGGTGGCGCGATCGGCACCGACGTCGTCGCGAAGTCACCTCCGGATGGCTACACGATACTGCACACCTCGTCGAGCCACGCGAGTCTGCCGGTGATCACGAAAGGCCTGCCTTACGACGCGGTGCGCGATTTCGCGCCGATCACGCTGATCGTCAACAGTGTCGGTTTTCTGCTCGTGTCGCACCCGAGCGTGCCGGCGCGCAACGTCAAAGAATTCATCGCCATTGCAAGAACGAAACGGGGCGCGTTGACCTACGGCTCCGGCGGCGTCGGCAACGTCATGCATTTCGCCGCGGAGATCTTCAATGACAAGGCCGGGACGCACCTCGCGCATGTGCCCTACAAAGGTGTCGGACAGGCGATAACCGATCTTCTCGGTGGGCGCATCGACACCTGTTTCGGGCCCGGCACGGTGCTGTTGCCGCACATCAAAGCCGGCAAGCTCCGCGCGCTCGGCATCAGCGCCACGCAGCGCTGGAACGAGCTCCCGGATGTGCCGACGATCGACGAGGCAGGCGTGAAAGGTTACGTGTTCGTGCCGTGGTATGGCCTCTGGTTCCCGGCGTCTACGCCCGAGCCTTACGTGACGCGCATCCGCAACGAAGTGGCGAGGGCGCTGGAAGACCCCGAGGTAAGACGCAGCTTCGCAGAACAGGGGTTCGTGCCCGTCGGCTCGACCTCGGCCGACTTCAGAAAGACCATCGTGGACGAGATCGAGGCTAACAGGCGTCTTGCGACAAGAATCGGCCTCGTTCCCGAGTGATCCAAAGGCGCCGCAAAGATGTCGCAACCCCTTGAAGGGATCAGAGTACTCGAGCTCGGCAACTTCATTGCGGGACCGTTCTGCGGAATGCTCCTGGCGGACATGGGCGCAGACGTGATCAAGATCGAACGCCCGCCGAAAGGCGATCAGACACGTGCCATGCCGCCATTGCTCGACGGAGAGAGCGCAAGCTTCGCCGCACTCAATCGTAACAAGCGCAGCCTGGTACTCGATCTCAAGCGGCGAGACGCACAGGAAATCGCGCTGTCACTCGTGCGCAAAAGCGATGTGTTTCTCGAAAACAACCGGCCTGGCGCGCTCGAAGCGGTCGGTCTCGGCGCCGAACAGGTGCGAGCAGCGAACCCGAACATCGTGTACGTGTCGGCGTCCGGCTTCGGCCAGGGCGGACCTTATCGACGACGCGCAGGAGTGAATCTCATCGTCGAAGCTTTCTCCGGTGCACTGTCGATCACCGGCATGCCTGGCGAAATGCCAATGCGCACGGGCATTCAGGTCGCAGACATTCTCGGAGCGCTGTTCGCCACGTATGGCGCCCTCACGGGACTGATCGGCGCGCTGCGGCACGAACAGGGCCGCACCATCGACGTTTCGCTCGTCGAGTCTTCCATTGCAGCGGCCGCATGGGAAGCCGCCGGCTATCTCGCCACGGGTGAGGTCCCCCAACGCATCGGACATCAGCACCGGCTGAACGCGCCTTACCAGCTGTTCGAGACGGAAGACCGGCAGTACCTGGCGATCGGCACGCCCAACGATGAACTGTTCAGGCGCTTCATGCATGTGCTGGGACTCGAATCCCACATTGCAGACCCGCGCTTCAGCAGTTATCCCCTGAGAAAACAGAATGAAGCCGCCTTGCTCGCGCTCGTCTCGCCTGCGATACGCTCAAGCACCGCCGCGAAGCTCGAGGCGAAGCTGCTCGAAGCCGGCGTACCCTGTTCCAGGGTCAACGATTATCAGCAGGTCTTCGAGGATCCCCACATCCGGTCGAGGAACGTCATCGTCGAGGTGGAGCATCCGCGGCTGGGAAGCATTCGCGCCGTTCGCAATCCCGTCCTCTTCGATAGCGATGGACCGACGATCCGCAAGCCCGCGCCGCTGCTCGGCGAGCACTCGGCGGAAATTCTGACAGAGCTCGGATACACCGATTCGCAGATCGAGGAGCTCGCGCACGCGGGCGCGGTCATGATGGCGCCGTCCCGTAATCAGGGCGCATAAACACCACGCGTCGACGAGCACACCGCACGCCGGTACGGGCAGCACTCCGGGCACACGAACGGCCGTGCACGGCCACAGGGCCAGCGGCGAGCGTCCCGCAGCGCCGTTGTGCGAACAGGCGCAGATTCGGTAATCTCCCCGGGATGCCAGCCATGCACGCGCTTCACAAGATACTCGCCAGGTGCGGGCGCCCGCAGCGGGAACACGTCGAACCCGGCGAGTTTCTCGAAGTCGAGCCCGATGTCTTCGGCGTGATCGTTGCGATCAACGGCACGGAAGCGAAGCGCATGGCCGCGGATCTCGCGGAGCTCGGCATTACGGAGCTCCCGCTGAAAAACCGCATCTATGCCGTGGCCGACCACGCGTCGCCGGCCCCGACGGTTGTCATCGCGCAGGCGCAGAAGCTCTGGCGTGATTTCTTTCGCGAGCACGGTGTGCGCGTCTTCGACGGCGGCGCAGGTGTTTCTCACCTCGTGCTGTGCGAGGAAGGGCTCGTGCGACCTGGCATGCTTGCGATTGCCATCGATTCGCACGCGCCGACGATGGGTGCGATCGGCATGTACGCCTGCTCGCTTGGCGGCGGGCGCCTCACGCTCTTCGCGATCGGCCGTTACGTGATCCAGGTGCCGAAAGTGACGCTCGTCCGGGTGAGCGGCACGTTGAAGCCGGGCGTGCTCGGGCGCGATGCCTCGCTCTACGTGAACGGCCGTCTCGGCCAACGCGGCGCCTACAACAATGCGGTCGAGTTCGCGGGTCCTTTCATCGACGCGCTCAGCATGGACATGCGCTTCACGTTCGCGAACATGGGAACTGAAATGGGCGCGGTCACCTCGTATATCCAGCCCGACGCGAAAACGCTCGAATGGGTGAACCGCCATACTACCGAGCCATACACGGTGCACGAGACCGATCGCGATTTCGAATACGCAGCCGTGCACGACGTCGACGTCTCGGACATCGAGCCGCAAATCGCCGTGCCACATGCACCGGACGATGTGAAGCCGGTAAGTGCCGTCGCAGGCAGGCGTATCGACCAGGCGTACATCGGGTCGTGTGCGAGCGGACGCCTGGAAGATCTCGCCGAAGCGGCGCGCGTGCTGAAAGGCCGCAAAGTACATCCCGATGTGCGGCTTATCGTCACGCCCGGCTCTCGCGAGGTGCTCAAGGCCGCTACGGCTCTAGGCTATGTGCAGACGCTGCACGAAGCGAATGCCATCGTGACGAGCGCGAACTGCGGGGCGTGTCCGGGACTCCACGGCGGCATCCTCGCGCCCGGCGACGTGGCGATCACGTCGATCACGCGCAACTTCGAAGGCCGCATGGGCCCCGGCGCTGAAATCTATCTCGCGTCGCCCGCAACCGTTGCCGCATCGGCCATCGAAGGCCGGATCGCAAGCGCGCTCGAATACGCCTGAGGACGCATGCCATGAAGCTCGCCGGAACAGTCTGGAAGTTTCCTCAGGCCGACATCAATACAGGGCTCATCCGCAAGCAGATGTACAACCATCTGCCGCCGCAGGAGCAAGGCAAGCACTGCCTGGAAAGCCTCGATCCGGAGTTCTCGTCCAGGGCGAAGCCCGGCGATTTCATCGTCGCTGGCACAAACTTCGGCTGCGGCTCGTCGACGCCGGCTCACTACTCGATCCTCGCGCTCGGCATTCCCGCGGTGATTGCGGAATCGTTCGGTCCGCTTTTCTTCAGCAATTGCGCGGGTGGCGGGCTCTGGCCGATCGTCTGTCCCGGCATACTCCAACTCGTGGAAACAGGCGACACGCTGGAAATCGACACGGGAAGTTTCGTCGTGCGCAACGTCGGCACGGGAAAGACCTTGCAGGCGCAACCGCTTCCGGAGATCTATCGCGCGATGATCGAAGCCGGCGGCGAAAAGCCGTATCTCAAGACGCGGCTCGCGCGAGAGAGGCAGGCCCAGACATGAAGCGCACGTCGCTCGCAGGGTGTATGCGGCTCGTCACTGCCGCGGCGTTCGCATTGGGCGCCGGCGTCGCCGTCGCACAGGACAGTTATCCCACAAAACCGATCAGACTCGTCGTGCCCTCTTCGCCCGGCGGCGGCACCGACACCACCGCTCGCGCCATCGCACCGAAGCTGACGGAGCGGCTCGGCCAGCAGATCGTTGTCGAGAACCGGCCCGGCGCAGCGGCAATGATCGGCACCGAGTACGTCGCGCGCTCGGCGCCGGACGGGTACACGATCGTCCTCGCACAGAGCACGATCACCATCGTCCCGTCCATCTATAAGAAAATCCGTTTCGATCCAATCAGGGATTTCGAGCCGATCACGAACGTCGTGGTCGTGCCGCAAGTGCTGGTGGGACATCCTTCGCTGCCGGTCAGAAACGCGAAGGAGCTCGTCGCGTTCGCAAAAGCGAATCCCGGGAAGCTCGATTACGCCGCAGGCGGGTACGGCGGCAATCCGCATCTCTCGATGGTGCTCTTTCTCAGCAAGAGCGGCACGAGCATGAACTACGTGCCATACAAGAGCGGGAATGCGGGGCTTTCCGAAGCGCTCGGAGGCGAAGTCCCCCTCATGATGGGGAACATTCTCGCGGTGTTGCCGCACGTAAAAGGCGGCAAGTTACGCGCCTACGGCGTGACGAGCGCTAAACGTGCGAATGCCGCGCCCGAGATTCCGTCGCTGGCCGAGGCGGCCGCGGTTCCGGGTTACGAAGCATTGCAGTGGTTCGGGCTGCTTGCGCCCGCGGGCACGCCGCGGTCCATCGTCGAGCGGCTCCATCGGGAAGCGCTGCGCGTGATCGAGCTACCGGATATTCAGAAGTTCTTCGCAACGACCGGCGGCGATCCACAGCCAAGCGCAACGCCCGATGCGTTTGCCGCGTTGATGCGAGCCGAGATGGCGAAGTGGGCGAAAGTCGTCAAGCAGGCAGGACTGAAAGAACTCTAGGCGTCAGTCCTTGTGCGGCGGCTTCCAGCCCGCGAATTCGGGATAGTTGCGTTTCACGACCGGACCGTCGAAATCCCACGCCAGACATCCACCGAGATGCGGCGGCGGGCGCTTGAGCACAGGTTTGGGTAACCCTGCCTGCCGCCTCAAGTGATTGCGGTAGTGCGGAATCGTCTGGTACGCGACCGTCGCCATGTTGAACACGAGTTCGCGCAGATGCGCACATCCCTGCGTGCCGCCGAGCGCATGCTCGATCGACTTGCGCCATCCGCGGCCCAGCGTGCAGCCGATCAGCCGTGACATCGGCGGCTTCGCGTTCTGGCATTCCGGAAACGGCGTTGCCGGCATGCGCACTGCGACGTCGACGATCTTCATGTGGTCGTCGACCGTGAGGCGAATGCCCATGCCATGAAGCGGCTCGCGCGCCTGCAGAACGCCCCGATCGTGCGTCGGGTGCGCGTAGCTCTTCGTGTCAGTAAGCTCCGCCTCGATGTCCCAGAGGCCATCCTCACGATGGTAGCCGCGATATTCGACCTCACGCCTGTGCGCAAGCGTGCGCGGTGCGGTGTCGGCGAAAGCGGGCGCCTGTTGTGAAGCGAGGTCGTTCATCGTTTCCTTTCACGTTCGAGTCAGTCCGTGTAACCAGCTTCCCGCTGATGCCGAATTCTCAAGACGCGGACTATGTCCAGCGCCGCGTCGAACCGATACAACGCCAGATAGCCTGTCTGTCCCCATGAGCTCACGAGCTCGCGAATATGCGTGTCCACCCGCCTGCCGACGAGCGGATGCATATCCAGCACATCGATTGCGCTTCTGATCTTGTGCAAAGCGTCCGTTGCATGCTCAAAAGACGTTTCCAGCAGGAAGTCCAAGATGCGTTCCCAGTCCGTGAACGCTTCCTCGGAAAAAACTATCTGTGCCACGACACCGGTTTCGGTCGAGCCTTGCGACGACCGGCGACGCGATCCTGAAGGTAAGCGTATACGTCGGCGGCGGCGTGTCCAGTGCCCGTACGCTGCATGCGCTCATCGGCTTCGCGGGCCTCGGCAACGAATCTCTCGAACCGCTCGGCCGCGTCGACTCGTTCCTCGAGCAGGCGCACCATGTACGCGTGCGAGCTTTCACCGGCACGCCTGGCAAGCCGGTCGATGCGATTTTTCAAAGCCTTCGGGAGTTTCAGGCTGGTGGCGGTAATCGACATTCGATACTCCTCAGGTAGTCACATCGTACTACCCATGGAGATCCGACACAAGCCCGCCGAAGTCGAGCGCCGCTGCTCCCCGCTCCGCCGCGCGTCACCGGCTTGGCACGAGCTGTGCGATCAGGCGCT
>DASRIK010000513.1:0-4282 GCA_035650035.1 Burkholderiales bacterium
CATCGTCTTCACCATGGTGTCGACGGGCAAGGACGTGAAGGAAGTGCTCTTCGGCGAGAAAGGCGTGACCTCCAAAGGCAAAGTGCCGAAAATCGTCGTGGACAGCACGTCGATCTCACTCGAGGAATCGGCGGAAATCCGCGAAAAGCTGAAAGAGCTTGGTGTGAAACTTCTCGCCGCGCCTGTCTCCGGCAACGCGAAAGTGATCAAGGCCGGCAAGCTTACGGTTGTCGCGTCTGGCCCGCAGGATGCGTTCGACGCTGTGTCGCCGTATCTCGCCGCGGTCGGTCAGGGCGTTTCGTACGTCGGAGACGGAGAGCTCTCGCGCATCGCGAAGATCTGCCACAACGTCATGCTCGGCGTCGTGATCCAGAACCTGTGCGAGATCACGATCCTCGCCGAGAAAGCCGGCATGAAGCGCCACGCGTTTCTCGATTTTCTCAACAAGAGCGTCATGGGCTCGATGTTCACGCGCTACAAGACGCCCGCGCTCAGCAATCTCGACTTTCATGTGACGTTCACGCCCGAGCTTCTGCGCAAGGACATCGACCTGGGGCTCAACGCGGGCAAGACTCTCGGCGTGCCGATGCCACTTACGTCGATCACCCGTGACATCGTGCAGACGCTGATCGGTCACGGCTATACCGATCAGGATTTTTCAACGCTATTGCTCCTTCAGGCGAAAGCGTCCGGCATCGAGCTCGAGCCGGAAAACGTTGAAGTCGGCGATGGGCTTTCGAGCTGAGTGGACGTGACACGATGAAATACCGCCGTCTGGGAAGAAGCGGGCCGCAAGTCTCGGCCATCAGTCACGGAAGGGGCGCGCAGCCGATCAGGCCCGGCGATCCTCTCGAAAGCGAATTCAACGCCACGGTCCGGCGCGCGCTCGATCTCGGCATCAATTTCTTCGACAGCTCCGATGCCTACTGGGGCACGCGGCACGAGGTGCTGCTCGGGCGCGCGCTCAAGGGCCGGCGCAGCGAGGCACTCGTCACGAGCAAGTTCGGCAACATCGATCTGCCTGACGGAAAAAAAGGAACGAACGGCCGTCCCGAATACGTGTTCGGGTGCTGCGACGCGAGCCTGAAGCGGCTCGGCGTCGATGTGATCGATGTCTACTACCTGCATCGTGTCGATCCGACCGTGCCGATCGAAGATACGGTCGGCGCGATGGCGCAGCTCATCTCGCAGGGCAAAGTGCGTTTCATCGGCATCTGCGAAGCGGGTGTGAAAACGCTCAAACGCGCGCATCGCGAGCACCCGATCACCGTGCTTCAGACGGAATATTCGCTGTGGTTTCGGGACTCCGAGCAGGAGATCCTGCCCGCGTGCCGGGAGCTGGGTGTCGGCTACGTCGCTTACGCGCCGCTCGGGCGCGGTCTGCTCACCGGCCGCATCAAGAGTGTCGACGACCTGGCACCGAACGACCGCAGGCGGCGCAATCCCCGGTTCCTGCCGGAGAACCTCGCGCGCAACGTCGAGCTCGTGCGCGAGCTGGAGGACGTCGCGGCGAAATACCGTGCGTCTCCGGCGCAGATCGCGCTTGCCTGGATACTGGCCCAAGGCGACGACATCGTACCGATTCCAGGCACGAACCACGTCGCCAACGTCGAGCAGAACGCGGCGGCCGTGGACCTCGAGCTCTCGCCGGAAGACCAGAAGCGCCTGAGCGCGAGCTTTGCGCACGGCGCCGGGGCGGGCGAGCGTTACCAGCCGCACATCATGAAAACGGTGGGAATCTGAACGACCGTAAAGTGGGCTGCGGGCCCACCATGGAAATAGACACGAGGAGGAATGAGTTGTCGAAATCGAACGGTTTCGTCGGACGCTCACTGGGCCACGCGCTTGTCGCTGCATCGCTGATTGCATCTTCAGCCCTCGCGCAAACCTATCCGTCCAAACCCGTGAGGCTCATCGTTCCCTGGAGCGCGGGCAGCGGCACCGATCTCATGGCGCGAAGCTTCGCCCACAAGCTCGGCGAGACGCTCGGCCAGCAGGTCGTCGTCGACAATCGCGGCGGCGCAGGCGCCATTATCGGCTCGGAAGTCGCGGCGAAGTCGCCGCCCGACGGCTATACGCTTTACATCGGCGGGTCCGTCTCGATGGCGATAAGCCCGGCGCTTTATTCGAAGGTGAGCTACGATCCGGTGAAGGACTTCACGCCGGTGTCGCTCGTTTCGCAGTTCTTCAATGCACTGTCCGTGCATCCGTCCGTGCCGGCCAAGAACGTAAAGGAATTCATCGGGCTTGCGCGGGCGCGTCCCGGCGAGCTCCTGATGGGCTCGGCGGGCAATGGTTCGACGAGCCATCTTGCGGGCGAGCTTTTCAAGAAGACGGCGAAGGTGAACCTCACTCATGTGCCGTACAAGAGCGGCGGGCAACTCGTCACGGGTGTCGTGAGCGGGGAATCGCATCTGTCGTTCTCGCCCGTTTCGACCGCACTCACGCACATGAAGACCGGGAAACTTCGCACGCTCGCGGTCACCAGCGCGAAGCGCCTGCCTTCGCTTCCGGCACTCCCCACCGTCGCAGAAACCGTGCCGGGGTACGAATTCGGCGGCTGGCAGGCCGTATTCGTTCCGGCCGGGACCTCTCAGGAAATCGTGCGCCGGCTCAACGCCGCGACGGTGAAAGCGGTCAATACGCCCGAGTTCAGGGAATATCTCGCGAAGGAAGGCTCGGAGCTCGTCGGCAGCACGCCCGAGCACCTCGCAACGTTCGTTCGCGCGGAAGTCGCAAAGAACGCCGAGCTCATCCGGAGCGCAGCCATCAAGCCGGAATAATGCAAAAACGCAGCTTGCCTGGGGAGTTTGCATGAGCCACGACAACGACTGGAACGAAGTCCGCTACGAGCTAGATAAATCCGACAACTTCGGCGCTATCTTCAACTCGCCGTGGTACTCGGACGCGATCTACGACAAGTTCTCCGACGCGGAATTCGCGCGCAGACATGCGCACGCGCGCGAGCTCATGACACGCGATCGGCTCGATGCGCTGATACTCACGGGAGGCCCGGACATCTACAGTCACGGAAGCGGCGTCACGTGGGGCTCGGGCCTGATCGACGAACGCGGCATGTGCCAGTACCTGATCCTGCCTCTGGAAGGCGAGCCGACGCTCATCTATCCGCACTACGGCTGTCACATCGAGGCTGCGCGCAAGCAGGTCTCGGTGAAGGACGTACGGAGCGGCCAGCACGGCAAGTACGGTAAAGCCGCTGCGGAGCGGCTGATCGAGCTGGGTCTCCAGAGAGCGCGTATCGGGATCACCGCCGCGGATCGCACCGGCCCCGAGCACATGGGTGTCAACGCGTACCTCGACCTGAAGGCGATGATGCCCAATGCGACCTTCATCTTCTGCCCGAATATGCTCCACGAGCTCACGTACAGGAAAAGCGCGGAGGAGCTGAGGATGATGGAGAAAGCGGGGCAGCTCGCGATCAGGGCACTCGAAGCGGTGAAAGCGAACGCGAAGCCCGGCGTGCGGGAGTATCAGCTCGCGGCCGCAGTCATGCACGCGGTTTACAACGAAGGCGGGCGTCACCATCTGCTCATGATCGGCTCCACCTCGATGGCCGATCCCAAGCTCATCTTTCCGAATCCGCTGCCTTCGCATCGCGTTCTGAAGCAGGGTGACATCGTGCTCTCCGAGCTCGCGATGTCCTACCTCGGATACTCCGCCAAAATCGGACACCCGATCACGGTCGGCAGACCCACTGAAAAATACACGACCTTCTTCAAGGAGATCGTCGTTCCCGGCTTCAAGGAAGTCCGCAGTCACTTCAAGCCGGGCACGACACTCGAGACGATACGGCAGATCGGCAGACTGGTGAGGAGTGTCAAGGGAGGATGCAATGACGCTGCAGAAAACGCTGCTGTTCCTGGCCGCGCTCGGCGCGAGCGTCTCATCACTCGCCGCCACCGCCCCGGCTCCCGCCCGCAATTACCCCGAGCGTCCGATCCGCCTCATCATGCCGAACGCGCCGGGAAGCTCGACCGACACGATGGGCCGCATCGCAGCCGCGAAGCTGGGCGAAGTGCTCGGGCAGCAGCTCGTCGTCGACAACCGCGCCGGTGCCGGTGGTTCGATCGGGCTCGAGATCGGCAAGAACGCGACCCCCGACGGGTATACCCTCATCGTCACGTCGCTCGGTGCGCTCACGGTGTCGCCTCACATCAGGAAGAATCTCGCCTACGACCCGATCCGCGATTTCGAATATGTCGCGATGTATTCGCGCCAGGGCAACGTGCTGGTGGTCCATCCCGGTTTGCCCGTTAAAAGC
>DASRIK010000514.1:0-2121 GCA_035650035.1 Burkholderiales bacterium
CCACCCAAGACGTGCCACCCCATTCACCTGCTGCGTGCCGAACGCCGCCGCCCAGCAGTCCCACAAACATCGCTTCGCGTCAGCGTCCGCCAACATGGCTCGAAGCTGCGCGCCGTGACCTCGCAGCAGGATCTCGAGATAGGAGTGCAGCCCGGGATAACGCCCGCGTCCGATGCGCGCACCAAGGCTGATGTCGGTATCGATCGCGCGCATGGCGCCACTCAACGCAGTGTTGCTTGTCCATGCATCATCGGGCACCTGAGGATTCGCGAGGTGCACGACATGGTCATAGAGAACGACGGCGTGCAGCCACGTGTTGAGCGCGACCATGCCTTCGGCCGTACATCGAGAGACATCGTTCTCGGGTTGCAGGAGTGCGTGCACGCGGGCGAGCAGTGAGTTGTCGACGAAGGCCACCCGACCGGTCTTGGGAAACGATTCATACCACGCGAACACGGATTCGCGCGCGACGTCCGCTGGTACTTCCGAGAAGGCCACGTCGCGGAGACCGTAGCCGGTGAAGGTGGGAGTGGTCATGGAAGTAGGCCATCCTTAGTTCTTATTGCAGCACTGATGAGCATGCGGATCGGTCAGGCTCGGGGCATTGCAGCACATGAACGCGAGATGCGGAAGCGACGTGTGCATCGCCGCGCTCCCGCGGCGCGCGCCCGCGGTGTCAGGTGTGCAAGATTGCTAATCCCGATTGACCCTTTGCAGGTAGAGCGAGGCATGTCGCTTCGCGTTCGACGGCTCGATGTTGTCACCGCTCGCCGAGATCAACGAGTCGGAAGTCCGAACTAACGCCCCAGCTACTGGCTCGTCGCCGTCGCGGTAACGCACTTCTTCAATCGCTCGGCGCCGCCCCAACCGTCGAATGCAGCCTTCGCCTCGGCCCGTACGCGCTCGGCACCGTAGGGCGGCGCCATTGCATTTCCGCCGAAGAGCACCCACAGGATATCGTCCGTGTCGACGACGCCGACGAAGCGCTCGGCGCGCGTGATGTCTTCCTTGATCGGCTTTCCTGCGACGAGCCGAGCAAGCGCGACGGTACCCTCGCCGATGCGCGGACCATAGTCGTTCACGACAAACGGCACGGGCTCCGCGTCCGTGCGAAGCGTGTCGATCGCGACTCCAAACGTTCCGAGCTTCACGCCGAGCGCTTTGAGCGCCTCGGTATTGCGCATTACGCCCCCCGGTATGACGAGAGGATCGGTGTAACGCCGCTGATCATCCTCTGAGAAAGCAGGATCGAACAGTGATGTCGGTGAGACGTAGAAACCCGGTGAGCCTACGAGCTCCACCGGCTTGACTCCTATGATGGATCGCCGGCCGATTCTCGCGCTATCGCGACCCAGTATGCCGAACCAACGAATTGCCCCAACCGTCGGATCTTTCCAACCCGCATCGCCGATGCGCTTGAAATCATCCATAAACCTTCCCGTACAAGTCGCATTGTCCTTGGAGCCTTGATAGCTACTTCCGTCCGGAAGGAAGACTTCGCCGGCGTTGCAGAGGTGGATCAGCGCGCCAGCTTCTGCGTTCGTCCTTGCGTAAGCGCGGCCGCTGCCGTCGATGTTTATGTTCATCTTCGCTCGCGTCGCGACACCACCGCCTTCGATCGAGATTACTCGTTGAGTACCCGTGCTGGCGATCGATCCGCTGCAATTTGTCTGTTGCGCGGTTGCGTTCGCGCTTACGAAAAGCGCAAGGTATCCGAGCACAGAAGCTTTGAGTGTGCACATCAGCGTCTCGCGCGCAAACCGCATCGTCGATCTCCTTTCATTGCATCCCTGCACCCGATTCCTGGCCTGCCGGAATCTCAAACCAAAATTGAGTCTGATCTGGTGATCGACCTGTTTCAGAAATTTGTCCTTGTCGGAGCGGGACACGCTGCGAATTTCCCTTACTAGGTCGCCGATGTCTCTTGCCATGAAGTTCTCCGTGGTGCCGGGTCGTGCATTCGTGCATTTCCATAAACGTGTGAAGGCTCTGCGTAGCATCGCTCAGCACGTGAGGTCGTCGAATGAAGCTGCTCGGAAATAGGAAGGCTGGGATGCTCTGCACGTTAAGCATTCACGCCCCTTCGAGCCCTAAATACCCGAATGCACGACCCGGCACCAC
>DASRIK010000515.1:0-7686 GCA_035650035.1 Burkholderiales bacterium
CTCATCCGGCAGGAGTCGCGCTTCATTGCCGACGCGCGTTCGCGAGTCGGTGCGAGCGGTCTCATGCAGCTCATGCCTGACACCGCGAAGTGGGTCGCCCGGAAAATGGGGCTGCGGCACATCGCCGACGTGACGGCCGTCGACACGAATATCAGTCTCGGCACGTACTACCTCAAACACGTGCTGGACAACCTCGACGGACATCCGGTGCTCGCGTCCGCCGCATACAATGCCGGCCCAGGCCGGGCGCGGGCCTGGCGTCCCGACACCGCTTTAGAGGGGGCTATTTACGCGGAGACCATTCCTTTCAGCGAGACGCGCGATTACGTGAAAAAGGTGATGTCCAACGCGAGCTATTACGGGCACGTGCTGAATCAGCAGGTGCAGTCCCTCAGGCAGCGCCTGGGGATCATCGGGCCGCGGCAGCGCTTGGTCGAGCCGAGCCTGGGGGATACGCCGTAAAATACGGATCGTATGATCATCCACGACGTATGCGTGCTCGGCGGGTCCGGCTTCGTCGGCCGCCATGTCTGTAACGAGCTCGTTGCACGGGGCTTGCGGCTGACGGTCCCCAGCCGTGACCGCGAGCGTTCCAAGGATCTGCTCCCGCTTCCGACGGTGGACGTATTCACGGCGGACGTGCACGACCCGGACCAGCTCGAGCGCGCGGTGCGCGGCTGTGACGCCGTAATCAATTTGATCGGCGTGCTGCACGACGGGCGCGGCAAGCGACACTTCCAGCAGGCTCACGTCGACCTTGCCCGGAAAGTCGTCGAAGCCTGCCGACGCAAAGGCGTGCGCAGGCTCGTGCAGATGAGCGCGCTGGCGGCGTCCACGACGGCGCCGAGCGCCTATCTGCGCTCGAAAGGCGAGGCGGAGGCGATCGTGCGGGCGTCGGGGCTCGATTACACGATCTTTCGTCCGTCGGTCATTTTCGGGCGCGAAGATCGATTTCTGAACCTGTTCGCGAAGCTGCTGCGCCTCTCGCCTGTGGTTTTTCTCGGCAGCCCGAATGCGCGGTTTCAGCCGGTCTTCGTCGAAGATGTCGCGAAAGCTTTCGCGGAAAGCCTGGCGCGCCTGGAGAGCTTCGGCCAGACGTACGAGCTTGCCGGCCCCCGGGTCTATACGCTGCGCGAGCTGGTCGAGTACGTCGGGCGCGTCACCGGGCATCCCCGGCGAATCGTGTCCCTTGGCAACCGGCTCTCGTACTTGCAGGCATCCCTGATGGAGCTTTCGCCGGTCAAGATCCTGACGCGCGACAACTATCGATCGATGCGAGTCGACAGCGTGTCTTCGGCGCCGTTTCCGTTCGGGCTCGAGCCGACGCGGCTCGAAGCCGTCGCGCCGGGCTGGCTCGCGAACCGCACGCCCCGCAGCCGCTACAACTTCTTTCGCGACCGTGCCTATCGCGAGCAACAGTGAAGATTTATGAGGTCGGCGGTGCGGTTCGCGACGAGTTGCTCGGCATTCCAGTCAAGGACCGGGATTACGTGGTCGTCGGCGCGACGCCCGACGAGATGATCCAGCTCGGCTTTCGCCCGGTTGGCCGCGATTTCCCGGTTTTTCTCCACCCTGAGACGCACGAGGAGCACGCGCTCGCGCGCACGGAGCGGAAGACTGCCCGCGGTTATCACGGCTTCGAGTTCTACAGCGCGCCGGACGTAACGCTCGAGCAGGACCTCGGGCGGCGCGATCTCACCATCAATGCGATTGCGCGGGACGAGCACGGGACTCTCATCGATCCGTACAACGGCACGGAGGATTTGAGCGCCGGCATCCTGCGCCACGTCGGTCCGGCTTTCGCCGAAGACCCGGTCCGTATCCTGCGCGTCGCGCGCTTTGCCGCCCGCTTCGGGTTCGACATCGCACCCGAGACGCTCGAGCTCATGCGCGCGATGGTCGAAAGCGGAGAGGCCGACGCGCTCGTGCCCGAACGCGTGTGGCAGGAGCTTGCGCGCGGTCTCATGGAAGCGAGGCCTTCACGGATGTTCGAGGTGCTCCAGGAGTGCGGCGCGCTCGAAAAAGTCGCGCCCGAGATCGCCGCCTTGTTCGAAAACGCGGCAGACGGCCAGGCCGCGCTCGATGCTCTCGATGCAGCGGCGGAGACAGGTGCGCCGCTCGAAGTGCGCTTCGCGGCGCTGGCACGGGCGCTCGATCCGTATGCCGTGGACGCGTTCGCGGAGCGTCTGAAGCTTCCAGCGGCTGTGCGCGACCTCGCGCTGCTCGCGGCGCGACACGGAAATACGATACAGGATGCGCGAGAGCTCGAACCCGAGAGCGTGCTCGAGCTCCTGAACGCGGCCGACGCGTGGCGCCGTCCTGACCGCTTCGAAGAGCTGCTCAAGGCCTCGGGCGCGAGCGACCGCGCGGCAATGCGGTTGCGCCGCGCCCGCGAAGCTGCGGCAGCCGTGGACGCTGGCGCGATCGCCAAGGCGCGCGGCCAGACGCAGGACATCAAAGAGCGCGTGAACGCCGCGCGGCTGGATGCGATTCGAGCGGAGGGAGCCAAGTGATCGAGTTATATACGTGGAGCACGCCCAACGGACGCAAGGTGTCCATCATGCTGGAAGAAGTGGGGCTTCCGTACAACGTGCACCCGGTGAACATCGGCAAGGACGATCAGTTCAAGCCGGATTTCGTCGCAATCAATCCGAACAGCAAAATTCCGGCGATCGTCGATCCTGACGGCCCGGACGGCAAACCGGTCTCGATGATGGAGTCCGGTGCCATCCTCATTTACCTTTCCGACAAAACGGGCAAGCTCATGCCCGCAACACAGCGCGGCCGTTACGAAGCGCTGCAATGGCTGATGTTCCAGATGGGCGGTGTGGGACCGATC
Organism: Burkholderiales bacterium; assembly: GCA_035650035.1. Lineage (GTDB taxonomy): Bacteria > Pseudomonadota > Gammaproteobacteria > Burkholderiales > SG8-41 > JAQGMV01. The sequence continues at coordinate 2,840 of DASRIK010000515.1, forward strand.
TTCGGACAGGTCCACCACTTCCTGCGCGCCGCAAAAGAATCAGTGCCGTACGCGATCGAGCGTTATACGAAAGAAACGCGCCGCCTGTACGGCGTGCTCAACGCGAGATTGAACGATCGCGAATACCTCGCGGACGAGTACTCCGTTGCCGATATTGCAACCTACCCCTGGGTTGCGCGGTACGAATGGCACAAGACGCGGCTGGACGACTTTCCGAACGTGAAACGCTGGTTCGCTGCGATCTCGGAGCGCCCGGCAGTGCAGAAGGGCATGCAAGTACCGCAGTGACCCGTCACCGCTTCCCGTTTTCCGGTCTCGCGTAACGCCGCAGAAGGCCGACGATCTCTTCGGTCTTGAGCTCGGGAACGGTCTTCAGCTCGGGCGGCCCCACGATCACGTTCGCCCACGCCATGTGGCGTTTCATGCGCTCGACCACGAGCGGCCATTCGCGCGCGGTATGCCGCTGGGGATCGGGTACCGCGTGGCATTGAGAGCAGGCGATGCCGAACGCCTCGCCTGCACGCGTGGCGAGTGCCGGATGCCGCGGGTCGATTTCCGACTGTCCGTGCTTCTGCAGGTAGCGGAGGAGCGTGTCCATCTCGGCATCGCTCGGCGCTCTCACCTGCGCCATCATTTCCTTCATGAGCTCGCCCATGTTGCCGTTGCCGCGCATGCGCCACACCATGCGTTCGACCACCGATTTCCAGCGCTGCGCAGTATGCATCGCGGGGTTCACGAGGTGATGACATTGAACGCAGTAGCGAACGGTCAGGCGTGCGCCTTCGGATGCAGGCTCCGGAAGCTCCCGGGCATCGATGGCGGGCGGCAGGATGCGCTCGAGCATCGGGCCGTGCGGGCTTTTCGCCCAGAGGCGCTTCGCTTGCTCGATTTCGCGCTCCGCCGCCGTTGCGAGCGAGAGCGTGAGCGCGGCCACCGCCGACGCGATCAACGCGGCGCCGCGTGCGCTTCCGTTGCGTGTCCTCATGATCGACCCGAATCCTACAACGTGTGCGTGCGGTCTCCGCGAACGAAGCCCGTGAGCGGTTCCGGCATGCCGCGGCCCAGGGCGAGCACTTTGAAGAGCTCGCCCATTTCGGAAGGCGAAAGCAGCTTTTGTGCTTGCGCCGCGAGCGGCGCGTAGGCGCGCACTTCTTCCGCAGGCGTTTCGCTCAGGAGATCGGTGATGCCGAGATTCACGAGAAACTGCGCCTGCGTCGTATAACCGATTACTTCGAGGCCGGCATCGAGCCCGGCAGTAGCGATCGCCGTGAAGTCCACGTGCGCCGTGATGTCCTGCAGCCCGACGAGCACGAACGGATCGTGATGCGCGTGATGACGGTAATGACACATCAGGGTCCCGCGCGCGCGCTGCGGATGGTAATACTCGTGTACCGGGAAGCCGTAATCGATGATGAGAACGAGGCCGCGATCGAGCATGCCGGCAAGGCTCTTGACGAGCGCTGGCGCGGCAAGGTTCACCTCCGTCTCGTAGTCGTCTTCCGGCAGACCGAGCGCGCCGGCAGTGCGCAGCAGCTCGCCCGTTGCGGGACGATAATTCGCTTCGAAACCGCTCTGCCCGGCGCCGGTCACGACACCCATCTCGTCGATCTCTCCACCTCGGGTGCGCACGATGTGAGTGGGCACGGCGTCGAGTACCTCGTTCGCCAGCACCGTTGCGCTCAAGCTGTCCGGCAGTGCGTCCAGCCACTGCACGCGTTCGCGCAAATGCGGTGCGATCGCACCGAGACGTGCCTTCTGGCGCGCTCTCAGCTCGGCGCTCACCTCGAGGATCAGGTAGCGCTCGGGCACACGATCGAGTTCCGCAAGCGCCTCCAGGAGACCTGCCGCGAGCGCGCCGCTCCCGGCTCCGAGCTCCAGAACGTCGGGAACATCGGCGCCGATCGACTGTGACACCTGTCGCGCGAGGGTTCTCGCGAAGAGCGGCGAGAGCTCCGGCGCCGTCACGAAATCGCCGGCTTCGCCAAGCTTTATGCTCCCTGCGCTGTAGTAGCCCAGGCCCGGGCAATACAGCGCAAGCTCCATGTAGCGCGCGAAGCTCAGCCAGCCGCCTGCTTTGTCAATTTCGGTGCGGAGCTGCGCCTCCAGTGCCGCACTGACGGCCCGGGCATCGGCGGATGGAAGGGGAAGATGAGCGAGGGTGCGCGGGAGCATTCTCGCCGCCGATCATGAGTCAACGAGCTAAAATGCACAACCCAATCACGTCCAGCTCGAAGCCCGCCCGTCCACCTCCCGATGAATGGTTCGCTCGAAGGCAAGGTCGTACTGATCACGGGCGGGGCGCGCCGCGTCGGCGCAGCCATTTCGCGGCGGCTCCACGCTGCGGGCGCAAACCTCGTGCTGCATTATCGTTCGTCCGCCGCTGAAGCGCGCGCGCTGCAGCGCGATCTCACGGGTGCGCGCGTGGATTCGGTCGTGCTCGTTCAAGGCGATCTTCTGAAGCCGGGGAATCTCGCCGGACTTATCAAGGAAGCCCTGAAAGCGTTCGGCCGGCTCGACCATCTGGTGAACAATGCGTCGAGCTTCTACCCGACGCCGATCGGCGAGATCACCGAGAAGGCGTGGGACGATCTGATCGGTACGAATCTGAAAGCGCCGCTTTTTCTTTCGCAGGCCGCGGCGGGCGAGTTGAGGAAGCACCACGGCTCGATCGTGAACATCATCGACATCCACGCCGAATTCCCGATGAAGAACTACGTCGTCTACAACGTGGCGAAAGGCGGGCTCGTCGGGCTCACGCGCTCGCTTGCGCGGGAACTCGGTCCTGAGGTGCGGGTCAACGGAATCGCCCCGGGGACGATCATCTGGCCGGACGACGAAGCCTGGAAAGACGAGCTTGCGCGTCAGCGGATCATGAACCAGACGGCGCTGAAGCGTATCGGAGACCCTGACGACATCGCGAAAGCCGTCGAATTTCTGCTGACGTCGGCTCCCTATGTGACGGGGCAGGTGCTGGCGGTGGATGGCGGCCGCAATGTGATGCTTGGGTAGCGTGGTCAACGATTGGACAGGTGAACGGGTGAACGATACGGTAGCGTGCGCCGCAGGCGCACCGCAGTTGAAGCCGAAGGAAGCCTACGAAGCGAACAAGCTCACGAAGCGCCTGCGCCGGCTCGTGGGTCAGGCGGTCGGCGACTTCGACATGATCCGCGACGGCGACAAGGTCATGGTGTGCCTGTCCGGCGGCAAGGACAGCTACGCGCTGCTCGATATCCTGCAGCACCTCAAAGCGCACGCGCCGATCCGCTTCGACATCGTCGCTGTCAATCTCGACCAGAAGCAGCCCGGTTTTCCGGCGCACGTGCTGCCCGAGTATCTCGAGTCGATCGGTGTTCCCTACCGAATCGCCGAACAGGACACTTACAGCGTCGTGAAGCGCGTGATACCCGAAGGCAAGACGATGTGTTCGTTATGTTCGCGGCTGCGGCGCGGCGTGCTCTATCGCGTGGCGACGGAGCTGGGTGCGACGAGGATCGCGCTCGGCCACCACCGCGACGACATACTCGAGACCTTCTTCCTCAACCTGTTCTACGGCGGAAAGCTGAAAACGATGCCGCCGAAGCTCGTCTCTGACGATGGGCGGCACGTGGTCATCCGGCCGCTCGCGTATTGCGAGGAAGCGGACCTTGAAGCCTATGCCGACATCCGCGCATTCCCGATCATTCCGTGCACGTTGTGCGGCTCGCAGGAAACCCTTCAGCGCAAGCAGGTGAAAGCGATGCTGCGCGAGTGGGAAAAACGATACCCGGGGCGCGTCGAGAACATCATGCGCAGCCTGCAAAGCGTGACGCCTTCGCATCTGCTCGACCGCGATCTGTTCAACTTCAGCGGCATCGCAGGGAGTGCCGCGTCTTCGATGTCGATGGAAACTCCTAATGCGATCAATGCTTGAGAAGTAAGCGGGCGCTCACACCACGTCTGCGTCCGCAATGGCTTACAGGTTAACCTGGCTAGGCGGCGGTTGACGATTGTCAAGCGCAGTTTGACATGCTAGTCTCGCGGCGTGAACTGCGCTGAACGCCTCGTTGCCCTCTTCGGCAGCCAAGCCGAAGTCGCCCGCCGCTTTCGTGTCGACCGTGCTGTCGTCAACAACTGGGTGAAGTCGGGGTACGTCCCGGCCCGCTGGGCGATGGAAGTCGAGCATGTCACGGACGGCCAGGTCAGCGCCGTCGAAATCCTCAATGAAGCCAATGCCCGCAAGCCCGTCCGCGTGAAGTCACGGCCGGACGGCGAAAATTTTTTCGGATCCGCCCTCACAGGGAGTGATGTCATGAACGAGTACGCGCCCGCAAAACGCATCAATTCTTTCCACCCGCCGCAGCGGACGCTGATGGGCCCCGGGCCTACCGAAATCCATCCGCGCGTGCTGACGACGATGAGCCAGCCGGCGATCGGCTATCTCGACCCGGTGTTCGTCGAGATGATGGAAGAGCTGAAATCGCTGCTGCGCTACGTCTACCAGACGAAGAACGCGCTCACCTTCCCGCTCTCGGGGCCGGGCTCGGTCGGCATGGAGTACTGCTTCGTCAACATGGTCGCGCCGGGCGACAAGGTCATCGTCTGCCAGAACGGCGTGTTCGGCGGCCGCATGCTGGAGAACGTGATCCGCTGCGGCGGCACCCCGGTGCTCGTGGAGGACAAGTGGGGCGAACCGGTCGACCCGCAAAAGGTCGAGGACGCGCTGAAGAAGAACAAGGACGCGAAGATCGTGGCCTTCGTGCACGCCGAGACCTCCACCGGCTGCCAGTCCGACGCCAAGGCGCTGACGCAGCTCGCGCACAAGCACGACGCGCTCGTGATCGTCGACGCGGTGACCTCGCTCGCCGGCA
>DASRIK010000516.1:0-10923 GCA_035650035.1 Burkholderiales bacterium
AGCCCGCATGATCGTCGAGCCTTTGCGCGCGCTCCATTTCCCCGCGATCCCCCAGCGTCAGGAAGACGTGTCCTTTGGCATCGAACACGATCCGCCCGCCGAAGTGATGGCTCGTGCCGGATTTCGGCTGAAGTCGGAAGAGCACCTGCGTATCCACGAGGCGGTAACCGTCGAGCTTCGCGCGCAGGAGCTCGGTTCCGTGTCCTCCATCTCCGGCACCGCTGTATGAGATGTAGATCCAGCGGCTTTCCTGGTAATTCGGCGGGACGGCCACTTCGAAGAGCCCGCCTTGTCCTCCCACGACGATTTTCGGCAGTCCCTCGATCGGCTTCGGGTCCAGCCTGAAGTCCTTCGACACGATCCGCAGGCGGCCCGGACGCTCCGTCACGAGCATGCGGCCGTCCGGCAACCATGCGATCGACCACGGATTCTGCAGTCCTTCGACGAGCTTCACGACGTTGAAGTTGTGCTTCTCCGAGCGGACCGACCTTGTTTCGGCGCCGCAGGCAGCGGCTGCGACGAAAAATATGAGCACGAGAACGACACGCAAGAATTCAGCTGGAAGCATTCGGAGTCCTTCCTTTCTTGAAGCGCTGGACGGAGCGGTTCGCCTTTTCCATAAGCATGTCCTGAGCCTGTCGAAGGCTCAGGCCCATGGCGCTCGCCGCTTCCAGCACGTCCCGCGCCCACAGGGCATGGACAGTTATACTCTTGAGACGAAACGGAGGAGCACCTCATGAAGATCAAGTCGATCAAGGCGAACGTCCACCAGATTTTCGCGGAAGTGCCGCTGCTGAAACATCCGCTGCGCCGCAGGATCGTCTTTTGCGAAGTCGAGACCGATGACGGTTACACAGGCTACGGGCTCACGGGAGGCGCTTACCTTCCGTGGGCGGTCACGACCGCGCTCAATAAGGAGTTCCTGCCTGTCCTCAAAGACATGGACCCGCGGGACACCGAAGCGATACACGAAAAAGTGTGGTGGAAAATGAACCAGCGCTCGATGACGGGCGTGATTTCCAGCGCGCTCTCCTGTGTAGACATTGCATGCTGGGACATTCACGGGAAGGTGACCGGCCGCTCCATCGCGCAGTTGCTCGGCGGCGCGCGTGACTGGGCGCCGACCTACTGCACGTTCGGCTTCCCCGAATATGATCGGGAAACGCTCGTACAGGCGGCGAAAGACCGGCTCGGAGAAGGACACAAGCGGCTCAAGCTCGTCGTCGGTGTGGACAAAGGCGGCTGGAAAGAGGATGCGAAACGCGTGCAGCTCGTCCGCGATGCCGTCGGTTCCGATATCGAGATCATGATCGACGCGAACTACAAGTTCCAGCCGGTCGAAGCGAAGATGCTGTGCAGAGAGATCGAGGACTGCAACATCACATGGTTCGAAGAGCCCATGTATTCGAACGATGCGCGTGCAATGGCGGACTTGCGGCACTCGACTCGCATTCCCCTCGCGGCGGGTCAGATGGAAGGACATCGCTGGCGCCTTCGCGAGCTCATGGATCGCCAGGCGGTCGACATCATCCAGCCGAACGTCTGCTACTGCGGCGGATATACCGAAGCACAGAAAGTCGCGCACATGGCGCAGATGTATAACCTGCCGATCGCAAACGGAGGCGGCTGGCCGCTTCACAACATGCACACGATGGCGGGGCTCATGAACGGGTGGCGCGTCGAGTTCCATCTCGATATGCAGTCGGTCGGCGAGCAGGTATTCGTCGATCCGCCGCGGCCGGACAACAACATCGTTCGCATTCCTGCGGCACCGGGCCTCGGGCTCAAACCGAATGTGGAGAAGCTGAAGGAAAGCCGAATTACCGAGTGAACAGCCTTAACACGCAGGGCACGAACGTCACGAATGGAACGCGAAGGACCGGAAACAGAATGCGGTTCATAGGGTCTATACCTTGGTTTTCCTTTGAGTCCTTTGCGTTGAAGCTTTTGATTCCGATCTTGACGGTGACGCCGCTCGCGGCCTGCGCAGCAGCGCAGACGTGTCTCTCGCCCGGCCAGTGGTACACGCTTGGCGAGCGTTCCCCGACGAGCGTGGCCGCACAGACGGTTCTCGGCGACGCCGCACGACGCGACGTCGTGCTGCTTGGAGAGCATCACGACAACGCCGATCATCATCGCTGGCAGCTGCAGACACTTGCCGCACTCGCGCTGCTGCGTCCCCAGATGGTGATCGGCTTCGAAGCGTTTCCACGCAGGGTGCAACCGGTTCTCGACCAGTGGGTCGCGGGACAGCTCACGGCGAAACAGTTTCTCGAGCGCGCCGAGTGGGACAAAGTCTGGAGCATGCCGCCCGAGCTCTACATGCCGCTTTTCGAGTTCGCGCGATTGAACCGGATACCGATGATCGCGCTGAACGTGGATCGCACGCTCACGTCGTCCGTCGGCAAACAGGGATGGGATGCAGTCCCAGCCGAGCGCAGGGAAGGCGTATCGCGCCCGGCCGCACCGTCCTCGGCGTACGAAAACTATCTCTTCGACGTTTACAAGCAGCACGCCGGCGCTGGCAAAGGCACTCCAAGCCGGAACGACTCGGCGTTCAGATACTTCGTGCAATCGCAGACGACGTGGGACCGCGCGATGGCGGAGGCGATCGGGTCACGCGCAAAACCCGCCTCCGGTGCGACGCCTCTCGTGGTCGGCATCATGGGCACCGGCCACGTGCGGCATGGATACGGCGTGATCCACCAGCTTCGCGATCTCGGCATCGCCAACGTGGGCACGCTGTTGCCTGCCGACGGTCATGCGGACTGCAGCGAGTTGAAGCGGGGCTATGCCGATGCGGTGTTCGCAGTACCTTCCGCGGTCGCGGAACAGGCCCCGCCGCCGCGTCTCGGCGTGCAGCTGGAGCTTGCGGACGGCGCGGTGCGCGTCGTCTCGGTTGACGCCGGCAGCCTGGCTGACCAGACGGGCGTAAAAGCGGGAGACCGCATCGTTTCGGTCGCGGGAAGCCCGGCGCCCGCAGTAAGCGCTGTGATCGCCGCGGTGCGCGGCGCCTTGCCCGGCACGTGGCTGCCTCTCCAGGTCCGCCGCGGCGAGAACAATATCGATCTGATCGTCAAGTTCCCACCGAAGTCATGACGCACGTGCTGCGAAGCAGCGCGATATACGTATGGGCGGCGTTGATCGGATTGACGCTGCCGTTCGCAGCGCGCGGCGCGCAGCTCACGCTGGACGTGCAGCTCGAGCCGGAATCTCGCCGCTTCGAGGCGATCGCCGAGCTGCAGACGGATGGCGATCTGGTATTCGCGCTACATGAATCGCTCGCAGTCCGTAGCGCTACTGTCGATGGCCAGGCGGTGAATGCCAGCGCCTCCGGGAACGGGCGGGTGCGCGAATGGCGCATCAGGTCGGGCCGTGGTGCAGCGGTGCAGATCGAATACGGCGGCACCTTACCCGCCCTCGACTCCCGGATCGACCACCGCGGCGTGTTGAAACAGCTCGCGCCGATGGCTTCGAGTGCCGGCACGTTCCTGCCTGCATCAAGTCACTGGTATCCGCAGCCGCGCGGCCTTTTCACGTATTCGGTGACACTGTCGCTTCCCGCCTCGCAGCGCGGCATAGTGCCGGGCCAGCTCGCGGAGGAGCGCTTACCGGACAGTCCGGAGTCGCGCTACGTCGCGCGTTTCGATTTCGACGCGCCCACCGAGGGCATCGATCTCATGGCTGGACCTTACGTGGTCAGGGAGCAATGGCTGGAAGGCGGCGCCGGAAAGCCCGTGCGGCTGCGCACGTATTTCTTCCATGACCTCGACCCTCTCGCGGACGGTTATCTTACCGACACTGCACGCTACCTCGAGCTTTATTCGAAGCAGATCGGGGCGTATCCATTCGAGATGTTCTCGATCGTTGCCAGTCCGCTGCCGACGGGATTCGGCATGCCAACGCTCACCTACATCGGGGCGACGGTGCTCAAGCTCCCGTTCATTCGCGCGACTTCGCTCGGCCATGAAGTGCTCCACAACTGGTGGGGCAACGGCGTGTATGCCGACTATGCGCGCGGCAACTGGTCCGAAGGCCTCACCACGTTCATGGCCGACTATTTCTACAAGGAACAGGAGTCCGCTGCCGCGGCGCGTGAGATGCGCCAGTCGTGGTTGCGCGATTTCGCGGCCGTGCCCCCGGATGCACATCGTCCGCTCACCGCGTTCAGGTCGCGATCGCACGGCGCTGCCGAAGCCGCGGTCGGATATGGAAAAGCCGCGATGGTGTTCTTCATGCTGCGCGATGCGATCGGGAGCGAACGTTACGAGCGCGGCATACGTTCGTTCTGGGACAAATATCGCTTCCGGACGGCGTCCTGGGCCGATCTGCGCACGACATTCGAACAAGCGGCGGGACAGCCGCTCGGTGCGTTTTTCGAGCAATGGATTCAGCGCGCGGGCGGTCCGCGCGTGAACGTGATCGAGGCCCGCGCAAGACGCAGCGGCGGCGGGGTGGCCCTCAGCGTCGGCGTCGTTCAGAGCAGGCCGGCTTATACGCTGCAGTTGCCGATCGAGGTTCTGTATGCGGGGAAAAGCGAAATGCGGACCGTCAGTATCCATCGCGAGCGCCAGGTCGTAACGCTGCAGCTGAACGACGTGCCTGAGGGCATACGCGTTGACCCGGAGCTGCGCGTCTGGCGCATGCTGGACCGGGCCGAGTTGCCGCCGATCCTGCGACAGTGGATCGTCGCGCGCGCCCCACGCCTCGTAATTGCTGCGGCGGGACGCGACGTGTGGGTCGCGGCTCACAACGTCGCGCGGACTTTCTTCGAGTCGGCACCTCGCGAAGTGAGCGTGGCGACGCTCATCGAATCGCAGGACCCGGTGCTCATCGCGGGCCTGCACCACGAAGTCGATGCCTTGCTCGCATCGCACGGCTTGCCGCCACGACCGACGGTGTTCGAGGGCCGCGGTTCGGCTGAAGTGTGGACGATCGAGCAGGCCGGGAAAGGTGCGCCGATCGCGGTCGTCTCGGCACGCGACGCAGCATCGCTCGGCGCGATCTCACGCGCGCTACCGCACTACGGCGCGCAAAGCTATCTCGTCTTCGACGGCTCACGAGTAATCACGCGAGGCGTGTGGCCCGCGCAGGCGCGCGTCGTTCGCGTAGCGCACGAACCATAGCGAAACGGAGTTTCCATGAGATTACTTCCCCTCGCCGTCGTCGCTCTCACACTGTCCTTCACCGCCTCCGCCGCCGAGCGCGACAGAGCCGCAAAAGCCGACAGCTATCCCAATCGTCCGATCCGCATCGTCGTGCCTTTCCCACCGGGGGCGAGCCCGAACGACATCACCGCGCGCCTGCTCGGACCGAAATTGTCGGAACGGCTGCATCAGCAGGTCGTCGTCGACAACCGCCCCGGCGCCGCGGGGACTATCGGCACCGATATCGTTGCCAAATCCACGCCCGACGGGCATACGCTGCTCATCAACAGCACCACGCTGACGATCGTTCCGAACGCGTACAAGAACCTCGCGTTCGATCCAGTGAAAGATCTCGCGCCGATCAGCATGGTCGCGGCTGCGCCGCAGCTCGTGATGGTGCATCCGTCCGTGCCCGCTAACTCCGTGAAGGAGCTCATCGCGCACGTAAAAGCCCGGCCGGGTCAATTCAAGTTCAGCTCCGGCGGCAACGGCACCGTGCCTCATCTCGCAGGCGAGCTTTTGAATCACATGGCGGGTCTGCAGATGGTGCACGTGCCGTACAAAGGCGGCGCGCCGGCCGCCGCGGCGCTGCTTGGCGGCGAAGTCTCGATGTACATCGATACGCCGACGGGCTCGCTCGGCATGATCAAGGCGGGCAAAGTCAAAGTGCTGGGCGTCGCCTCGAAGAATCGCACTCCATTGCTCCCGGACGTGCCGACGGTCGCAGAAGCCGGCCTGCCGGGTTACGATCTGCGCATCTGGTATGGTTTCTTCGCACCCGCGAAAACGCCTCGCGTCATCATTCAGCGACTGTACGAGGAGTTTCGTACCGCCCTCGCCGCCCCTGAGGTTCAATCGCGCTTTGCCGCCATGGGCACCGAGACCGTAGGCATGCCGCCCGACGAGTTCACGCGAGTATTCCACGGAGAGCTGCAGCGCTGGGCGAAGTTCGTGCGCGACACCGGGCTCAAGCTCGAGTGACGCGATGAGTGACTGGCAGGTTCTGCAGATCGTCGCGCTCGCTTCACTGCTTGCGTGGGCGAGCGGGATCCGCTTGTACCTCACTGTCTTCGCGGTGGGGCTCGCCGGTTATCTGGGTTACATCGAGCTGCCGGAGGCACTGAAGGTGCTGCAGCATCCATGGGTCCTGGGCGCGGCGGGGGTGATGCTCGTCATGGAATTTCTCGTTGACAAAGTACCGGCGCTCGACAGTGCCTGGGACGCGATCCACACGTTCATCCGGATTCCGGCCGGTGCGCTGCTTGCGGCGGGCGCAACGGGCGACACACTTTCGGCGCTCACGGTGGCAGCGGGATTATTGGGCGGGTCGATCACCGCCGGGACGCATCTCACGAAAGCCGCCGGGCGCGGCCTCATCAACACATCACCGGAACCGTTCACGAACTGGGGCGCGTCATTCACCGAAGATGCGCTCGTGCTCGGCGGAATCTGGTTCGCTTTTCAGTACCCGCTTGCCTTCCTCGTGGCGCTCGCGATCTTCATTCTGCTGATGATCTGGTTGTTGCCAAAGCTCTGGCGAGGGCTGAAAGCGGTGTTTCGGAGCCTGCGACGGCTGCGTACGAGGTCGGACAACACGCTATCTTGACGCCGCGCGATACGGCACTCCATTATTGCCGTGAGCCATGGAAGCAGGCATTGACGTCATGAGTGCAGACGCGCTGAGAAAAAGAGTCCAGGCGCACACGCATGCCTTAGTCGCGGCGCTCCTCGCCTGGTCTGTGGAGGGATCCGCGCTCGAATGTCCCGCGATGCCCCAACAGTCGCAACGTGATATCGATGTAGCCGTCGGTATCGCGGTCGGCCAGCTCGGAAAAGCGTCCGGCGCGCAACTACAGACACAAACCCGTACCGTTACGAAGGATCTGCTGCAGCGCCTGCCGCGCGCGGACCGTGTCTATCTCGAGCAGATGATGTACGCGACCTACTGCAGCTCGTTGCGCGATAACGCCGCACTCACGGAAGCCGAGCGCAACGCGCGCATCCAGGCCTACAACCGCGAGCTGCGCGCGATGCTCAACCCGCCCAATCCGCAGCCCGCGCCCAAAGTCGATCCGCGCGATGCGGCGCGCGCCGAGCTTGCGCGACTGCCGGTAGAGTACACACCAGCGGCATTCATCAAGAGTGCGGAAGAAGGGAAGGCAGCCGTGGTCAGGCTGTTCCTTCAGGCGGGCATGGATCCCAACGCGGGCGACCGCAGTGGCATCACGGCGCTCATGCATGCGGCCGATCGTGGTGACCTGACAATGCTGGAAATGCTGCTGAAAGGCGGTGCCGCGGTGAACGCGCGCACGCGCGGTGGGGGCACTGCGCTCAGCTGGGCTGCGGGCAATGGGCAGATTCGCGCTATGCAGCTGTTGCTGAAGGCCGGTGCGTCCAAGGAATCGTTCGATGACGCGTTCCTGGCAGCGCTCCGCCGAGGCCATGTCGATGCGATGCGCCTCATGCTCGATCAGGGCGCAAACCCTCGGGCGGACGAGGGAGCGACGGCGCACATGCTCTCGCTCGTGCCGCGGACCAGAGCGGCCCAGCTGGCGGAGATTCTGAATATCCTGCTGCAGCGAGGCTGGCCGGTGGATACGCGTAGCGGCGACGCCCGGACGGGAAGTGATCAGACGGCACTCATGAGCGCGGCATTGAACGGCGATATAGCGCTGGTCGACTTGCTGCTCCAAGCGGGTGCTGACGTCAATCTGCATTGCGACTGCCGGGCAATCCTGGGCGGTGGCCACACGGCGCTCACGCTGGCAAGCTACAAAGGTGACGGGAAGTTGGTGCAACGCCTGCTCGACGCCGGCGCGGCGGTGGACGCGCCGAGCAATGGGGGCACGCCACTTATCGTCGCCGCCGATGCAGGACATACGCCGGTGATCAAGCTCTTGCTTGCGAGGGGAGCGGACGTCAACAAGGCGCGTAACAGCAAGGGTGAAACGGCGCTGATGCATGCCGCGTTCCGACACCACGAGATGGTGAAGTTATTGGTGTCGGCCGGTGCCGACGTCAACGCGCAAGCGAACAACGGCACGACTGCGCTCATGTGGGCTGCCGAGGGCGATCAGTCTGCGATCGTGCGCTTGCTCCTCGATGCGGGCGCGCAGCTCGAAACCAGGACGCAGCGCGGCCGGACGGCTTTGATGCTCGCCGTGATGCGCGGCAATGTCGATACTGCGCGGCTGCTGATCCAGCGAGGTGCGCGCATTGATGTCCTCGATGAGGACAGGCGCTCGATCATGGCACATGCGGCTGAATTGAAAGGCGAAGACAGAGTGCGCATCCTCGCACTGCTGGGCCAAAAGGACTCGAAATGAAGCGTTTCGAACACCGCCGGTGGACTGCGCTGATAATGGTGCTCGAGCTCGCATGCACCGCGTCAGCGGCCCTCGCGATGGAATGCCCCGCGCCACCGGTTCAGAGCCGCAAGGACTGGGACAATGAAGTGAAGGCGGAAGTCGGACGTATCGGTGTCGTCCGCGGCGCGCAGCTCGAGACGAGAGTCCGATCCGCAACGCAGGACCTTATGGGCAAGCTGCCCGGGGCCGATCGCCTGTACCTCGAGCAGATGATGTTCTCGGCGTACTGCACGGCGCTGCGTGACGATCCGCAGGTGTCCGGGACCGAAAAGTCGCGTCAGATTCTTGAATACCGTCGCGCGCTCAACGCAGCGCTGCAGACGACGAAACGCTGACTCGACGGGTCAAAAGCCGTAGGGTGGCTGAGACCCCGCGGCGCGATTGCGGTGCGTCAGTGACGCTCCCTCTGAGCACGTAGCCGGTCGCAAGTCCGACGTCGCCGGCAATGCCCGCTTCCCACGATCGGCCCTCCCGTGGACTTGAACGGACACGAAAGGCGCAACCGCATCACAGGATTGGCGCGTCCGTAGCCTGCAGTCGCGGACTGTCCCATACTTCAGGGGTCCCTCCAAGGAGTCCCGCATGGCTGATCTTTCAGAGCTTTCATCGTCGGCATACTGGCGCGTCCTGCAGAAGGACATCGACGCGCCTGAAACGGCCGAATGGCTCGAAGCATTCGATGCGCTGATCCAGCGCGAAGGCGCGGATCGCGCAACGTTCATACTGCGCAAGCTTCTCGATCGCGCGCGTGAGCGGCGCGTCGTGCTTCCGCCCGTCCTGAATACTCCCTACTGCAACTCGATCCCGCTCGCGGAGCAGCCGCAGTATCCCGGCAACCTCGAGCTCGAGCAGCGTATAGGCTCGATCGTGCGCTGGAACGCGCTCGCGATGGTGGTGCGGGCAAATCGCGAGCATCCGGAGCTGGGCGGCCACATCGCGACGTATGCGTCGATCGCCGATCTCTTCGAAGTCGGCTTGAATCATTTCTTCCGCGCCGGCCAGCAGGGCGACCTCGTCTACTTTCAGCCGCACGCCGCTCCGGGCGTTTACGCGCGCTCCTTCCTCGAAGGACGCCTGACCGAGGCGCAGCTTGCGCATTACCGCCGCGAGACCGCGGGCGGGGGACTCTCTTCATACTGCCATCCGTATCTCATGCCGCAGTACTGGCAGTTCCCGAACGCGTCGATGGGCACGGGGCCGATCACGGCGATCTACCAGGCGCGTTTTCTCCGGTATCTCGAGCATCGCGGCATTCTCGAGACCGCGGGCAGGAAGGTGTGGGCATTCGTCGGCGACGGCGAAATGGACGAGCCCGAATCGCTCGCGGGGCTCTCGGCCGCGGCACGCGAGGGCCTCGACAATCTCATTTTCGTGGTCAATTGCAACCTGCAGCGCCTCGACGGGCCCGTGCGCGGTAACGGCTCGATCGTGCAGGAGCTCGAAGGCCTTTTCGCGGGCGCCGGATGGAACGTGGTGAAGCTCCTCTGGGGCTCGGACTGGGACCCGCTTTTTGCGCGCGACGAAGAGAACGTCATCATCCGGCGGCTGCACGAGACGGTCGACGGCGAGTTTCAGAAGTACGCAGCGACGGACGGGCGCTTCAATCGGGAGCATTTCTTCAACAAATATCCCGAGCTCCAGAAAATCGTCGCGCATCTCTCGGATGAAGACATCGACCGGCTGCGCCGCGGAGGTCACGACCCGATCAAGATCTACGCAGCCTATTACGCCGCGGTGAATTACGAAGGCCGACCTACGGTGATCCTCGCGCAGACCAAGAAGGGGTACGGCATGGGTCACTGGGGACAGGGACGCATGGGCGCCCATCAGGCGAAAAAGCTCGAAGACGACGCGCTGCTCGCGTTCCGCGACCGGTTTTCCGTGCCGCTCTCGGACGACGACGTACAGGCGCTGCGGTTCTACAAGCCGGCGGATGACAGTCCTGAAATGCGGTACCTGCATGCGCGTCGCGAGAAGCTCGGCGGTTACATGCCCGCGCGCAACGCTTCGGCCGCGTCTCTGGAAGTGCCGCCGCTTGCGAGCTTCGGCCGCATCCTCGAAGGCTCGGGCGAGCGCGAGGAATCGACCACGATGGTGTTCGTGCGCATGCTCTCGCAGCTTCTCAAAGATCGCGCGGTCGGCAAACGCATCGTGCCGATCGTTGCGGACGAGGCGCGGACCTTCGGCATGCAATCGCTCTTCAGGCAGGTTGCAATCTACTCGCCGGTCGGCCAGCTCTACGACCCCGAGGACCGCGAAGAGCTGCTCTATTACAAGGAAGCGCGGGACGGCCAGATCATCGAGGAAGGCATCAACGAGGCAGCAGCGATCTCGTCCTGGGTCGCGGCAGGCACGTCGTACAGCACGCACGGCGTCCCGATGCTGCCGTTCTACATTTTCTATTCGAT
>DASRIK010000517.1:0-2394 GCA_035650035.1 Burkholderiales bacterium
CGGGAGCCGGGTGCAAGAGACTTCATCCTGCAACAAGCTTGCCGCTGGTACGGACAGTACCTCGCGAGCTCGCTCGACCGACGCATTCACATCCTGGAGAGCGAGCTGCGCCAACACCCCCGGGATACGACTGCCACGTCACCGTAGAGGAGCGCGAGCCGCACGTATATGAGCGGCGGCGTTTCAACGTGCGTTTGGACGTCTCCGGCAAGCGCACGCTCGTCGTCAATCGCGAGCACGACGCCGATGCCGCTGCAGCGCTGGCGGATGCGTTCGGCGAAGCGAAACGTGAGCTCGCCGCGCTGGAAGCGGCCGAGCACCCGGGTTGATCTGGATCAAGCCGCGCGCCCGGCGTTCTGCCATCCTACGAATGCGGGTCGCCCGTTTCTCCTCCTCCACATGGCGAACCGCTTTGAAAGGCGCCGCGCGAGCGGCGCTTTTTTCTTCAACGATCCTTCTCGCACTCCGTCGAGCGCTCGGGCCGACTCGGAAGCGGATGCTCCGCTCTGCGGAGATGAAGAAAATGCTGCTGGGCGCCCTCGATCCGAAGCACACCATTCGGCTTAGGAAGCTTTGCTGCCCCGGAACATGAGCGGAAGCCCCGCGCGCTTGATGAGCGCCAGCGCCGCCAGCAGGTCGTGGCGCGACACTGATAGCTCGCTCACGCTCTCTGCTGCCAGGTGTAATTCGGTGGCGCCGCGTGCTTGAAGCGCGAGCTCGTAAAGTCGATCGTGAGCGGCACGCGGCCCTGGCGCGCATCGCGCAGCACGTAGATCGTGACGAGCCGCGATAGCGCGGCGCCGGCAAGATTGAGGGCGCATCGTAGTCGTCCCGGCTGACATGGCTTGCTGCTGTCATGCGCCTGGTGGAATGCGATCGCGGCAGCGACGGAGAGGGGAACGTAGTAATCGTGCGCGCTCTGGAGAAGCGCGGTGGCGCTTCGGCTTCGAGACGAACCGACTCTTCGGCCATGACCGGGCCCCTCCGGCGGCTGCAAAGAGTGTCTACCCGGCCGGGCCGCGCTGCAAGCCCGTTGCGAAGCTTGGGACTCGTGGATAAGAAACCTCTGTTAGTGAAGCGCGCGTGCGAAAGTTCGTCCGATTAGGAGCTCGCGCGCTTGCGGGCTCCTCGTCCAGGAGGTCGAGAAGCGCGACCATGATCTCGCCGAAAAGCTCGTGCGAGCGCCACCTGCTGTACCGAGAAGCCCATGAGGGAGGGCAGGCGCCGGAAGAGCTGGTTCACGGCGGCGGCGATTTCGATGTCAGGTTTGCTCATCGTTCACGTTACCCGGCGTGTAGGCCTGCGGATATCGGCGCGCTCTGATTCCCAAGGTACGAAACGCCGGATTGTTAGCGCGGCCCGGCGCAAACGCCGGCGAGACTCCAGTCGCCGTTGTGTAGGTCCTGACGCAGCACGAACTCACGCCCGTCGAACACCCGCACGCGGAATCGCCGTAGCGAGTTCTCGGCTGCCCGTTCCAGGACGCGCATCACCTGCAGGCGGCGCGCGCCGACGAGAAACGTGCGGGGATCGCCGCTGTGTCGGCACTGCACCTGAATCTTCATCGCTTCATCTTGCCTTCGCTTTGGTGCCGCACTTTGATCCCGGTCAAGCACGCGCGCTTGTGCTGGCGTCAAATAGCGGCATGAAAACTCCGCAGATCTTCATCGCATATGCGCCGCGCGGCGCCGGGTTGCGCTGCGCGCTCGCCTACTTGGTCGCCGAGCGCGACGTTTATGGCTGGTATACCGGACCACGCCTCGAGGGCTCGCTCGCCGGCGAGTTCTTCGCGCTGGAGGACTTCTACTCCAAGCACGCCGCACGCTACTCGGCCGTCCAAGTCTCTGACTTGCACTCGAATTGGGCACTCGAGGAGGCACGCCGCCACGAGCTTGCGCAGATGCAGGAAGTGTTCGCGCGCGAATGGCTCGTCTATCGCGACGACCCGCGCGCGGCGGTGCAGCTAGAGGCCTACGCCGAGGCCGAGCTCGCCGCCGGCGAAGTCATGCTGCGCTTCGATCGCCTCGCCAAGCTTTCCAAATTGCAGCCGAACTGGACCTTCTACTCGGCGGGCTTGGAGCGCTCGGTGCTGCGCCATCTGGCCAAGCGCTGGCGGCTAGAGTACTGTATCGAGCTCGCCGAGGCGGCCTGAAGCGATCGCGCATGATCAACCGCAGTTGGGCCTTTGCCGCAATGATGCTCCTCGTCGCGTCTGGCGCGTACGCGGCCTGCAGCGACGCGCCATCCGCGGGAGTCGACTGGTCGGGTTGCACCAAGCAGCAGCTCGTTATTCGCGGTAAGAACCTGCAAGGCGCGCGCTTCGAGCGCGGCACTCTGCTTGCCGTCAACTTCGAGCGCAGCGATCTGAGCGGCGGGAGCTTCGCCGCCGCGCAT
>DASRIK010000518.1:0-4898 GCA_035650035.1 Burkholderiales bacterium
CCCATCTCCCAGCCTTTGTCGGCGATCGCATGCTCGATCGACTTGATGCCGACCGGATCGTCGATGATATTGAGCGTGCACGCCTCCTCGCACGGCGCGGGGCAGACACGTCCCGTGACCTCCGGAAAATTATTGGTGGAATGGAGCGTGTCGAGCGCGCGTTTCCAGTCCTGCTGATAAACGAGATCGTTCCAGTCAGGAATGATGTTGTTGACGGGGCATCCGCTCATGCAGAACGGCGTACCGCAATCCATGCAGCGCGCGCCTTGTATGCCTGCCTGCTCGTCGCTCAGCCGGGCGATGAACTCGCGAGAATGCTTGACGCGTTCCTGCGGCGGCTCGTAATCCTCCGAGAGCCGCTCGAATTCCATGAATCCTGTAAGTTTCCCCATCTACATTCCGTAATCGTTAATGCACGCGGGCGCGAGAACGGCCTGGCGCGGCCGTGCCGCGGTCCGCTGCCCGTCACGCAGCGATGCGCTTATGCCGTGCTGCGAGCTCCGCGAGAGCGCGGCGATATTCCTTCGGAAACACTTTCACGAACCGCGTGCGGTAGTGCGCCCAGTCGGCGAGTACTTCGCGTGCGCGCTTGCTCCCGGTGTACTGCATGTGCCGCTCGATGAGACCCCGCAGCAGCAGTTCGTCAGGCGTGTCCTGGTGCCACAGGTCACGCGAGACTTTCGCCTCCTGCTCGCCCTCGGTGAGCACGGGCTCGAGCTCGACCATCGCGGTATTGCACCGGCCGGCGAAGCCGCCGTCTTCGTCGAGCACGTAAGCGACGCCGCCCGACATGCCCGCCGCGAAATTCCGGCCGGTCATCCCGAGCACTACGACCGTCCCGCCCGTCATGTACTCGCAGCCGTGATCGCCGACACCCTGCACCACGGCCTCCGCTCCCGAGTTGCGCACCGCGAAGCGCTCACCGGCGACGCCGCGGAAGTACGCTTCTCCCGCGATGGCGCCGTAGAGGACGACGTTGCCAGTGATGATGTTATCGCGCGGATCGCCACGGAATTTCGGGGAAGGCTGCACCGAGATGCGTCCGCCCGAAAGGCCTTTGCCGCAGTAATCGTTCGTGTCGCCGATCAAATCGATCGTGACGCCTTTCGCGAGGAACGCGCCGAGGCTCTGACCCGCCGAGCCCGCGAACCGCAGGTGGATCGTGTCGTCGGGCAACCCGTCGTGACCGTAGCGCTTGGCGATCTCGCCGGAAAGCATCGTGCCGACGGTGCGGTTTATGTTGCGGATCGGCATGTCGATCGAGACTTTCTCGCCGCGCTCGAGGGCCGGGCGCGCGAGCTCGATCAGGCGATGATCCAGCGCTTTATCGAGCCCGTGATCCTGCCGCTCGCAGTTGTACCGCGCGACTTCAGGCGCGGCCTGCGGCTGATAGAAAATCTTGCTGAAGTCGAGCCCCCGGGCTTTCCAGTGCTCGATGCCTTTCTTCGTGTCGAGCAGATCGGAGCGGCCGATGAGATCGTCGAAACGCCGTATGCCGAGCTTCGCCATGTACTCGCGCACTTCTTCGGCGACGAAGAAGAAGTAGTTGATGATGTGCTCGGGCTTGCCCGTGAATTTCTTTCTCAGCACCGGATCCTGCGTGGCCACACCCACGGGGCACGTGTTGAGGTGGCACTTGCGCATCATGATGCAGCCTTCGACGATGAGCGGAGCCGTCGCGAAGCCGAATTCGTCGGCGCCCAGAAGAGCGCCGACGACGACGTCGCGTCCCGTCTTCATCTGACCGTCGGCCTGCACCGCGATACGGCCGCGGAGCCGGTTCAGCACGAGCGTCTGCTGCGTTTCGGCAAGACCCAGCTCCCAGGGCGTGCCCGCATGCTTGATCGACGACCACGGGGACGCCCCCGTGCCGCCGTCGTGTCCGGAGATGGTCACGTGATCGGCTTTCGCCTTCGCCACTCCGGCCGCCACGGTGCCGACGCCCACTTCCGATACGAGCTTCACCGAGATCGCCGCCGCTGAATTTGCGTTCTTCAGGTCGTGTATCAGCTGCGCCAGGTCCTCGATCGAGTAGATGTCATGATGCGGTGGCGGCGAAATGAGCTCCACGCCCGGCGTCGAAAAACGCAGGTCCGCGATGTATTCCGAGACCTTCCGGCCGGGCAGTTGCCCGCCCTCGCCCGGCTTCGCGCCCTGCGCCATCTTGATCTGCAGCATCTCGGCGCTCGCGAGGTATTCCGCAGTCACACCGAAACGCCCGGATGCGACTTGCTTGATCTTCGACTTGAGCGAGTCGCCGGCCTTCAGCTCGATGTCGCTTTCGACCCTGCTTCGTCCGAGACGGGACGCAAGGGTTTCACCCGGCTGCACCGGCGCGTACCGGTTGCGGTCCTCGCCGCCTTCGCCGGTGTTCGACTTGCCGCCGAGACGATTCATCGCGACGGCGAGCGTGGTGTGTGCCTCGGTCGAAATCGAGCCGAGCGACATCGCGCCCGTGGAGAAGCGCTTAACGATTTCCGCCGCAGGCTCGACTTCCTCGATCGGCACCGGCGCGCACTGGTCGAAGCGGAATTCGAACAGTCCGCGGAACGTCATGTGACGGCGCGACTGGTCGTCGATGAGGCGCGCGTATTCCTTGAAGGTCGGATAACTTGCCGCGCGTGCCGCGTGCTGAAGCTTCGCGATCGCGTCCGGCGTCCACATGTGCTCTTCGCCGCGTACGCGCCACGCGTATTCGCCGCCGGCGTCCAACGCACCTGCAAGCACTGCGTCCTTGCTGAACGCTGCGCGATGGATGCGTATCGCTTCCTCCGCCACTTCGAAGACGCCGATACCGCCGACGTTCGAAGTCGTCCCGGCGAAGTATTTTTCGACCAGGGTGCGCGACAGACCGACGGCTTCGAAAATCTGCGCGCCGGTGTAGGACATGTAGGTGGAGATGCCCATTTTCGACATCACCTTCTTCAGCCCCTTGCCGACCGCCTTCACGAAGTTCTTGCACGCTTTCTTTGCGTCGACGTCCGGCCCGAAAGCCTTTTTGTTCGCGAGATCGCACAGCGTGTCGAAAGCGAGATACGGGTGCACGGCTTCCGCGCCATAGCCGCCGAGCAGCGCGAAGTGATGCACTTCGCGGGCGGAGCCTGTCTCGACCACGAGACCGGTGGAGGTCCGCAACCCTTTGTTCACCAGGTGCTGGTGAATCGCCGAGAGCGCGAGGAGCGCAGGTATCGCGAGCTGATCGCGATGCACCTTGCGATCGGAAAGAATGAGTATCGAAAAGCCTGCGCGCACGGCGTCTTCGGCCTGCGCGGCAAGACTTGCGAGCCGGGCTTCGATCGCTTCATTGCCCCACGCGAGCGGATATGTGATGTCGAGCTCGAACGACTTGAACTTGCCGTCCGTATAGCGATCGATGTGGCGGATCGTCTCCATCTGCGCGAAGTCGAGCACCGGCTGCGACACTTCCAGCCGCAGCGGTGGGTTCATCTCGTCGATGCCGAGGAGGTTCGGCTTCGGGCCGATGAACGACACCAGGCTCGTCACCAGCTCCTCGCGGATCGGATCGATCGGCGGGTTCGTGACTTGCGCGAAAAGCTGCTTGAAGTAGTGATAGAGCGTTTTGTTCTTGTTCGACAGCACCGCAAGCGGCGAGTCGTTGCCCATCGAGCCGACCGGCTCCTCGCCGTTCGCCGCGATCGGCGACATGATGATCTTGACGTCTTCCTGCGTATACGCGAACGCCTGCTGCAGATCGAGCAGCGACTCGTTGGGCACCGCGCGCTTTTCGCTCGGCTCGGGCAGGTCGTCGAGCTTGATGCGAATACGGTCGATCCATTCCGCGTATGGACGCGCGGAGGCGAGCGTGTCTTTCAACTCCTTGTCGTCGACGATACGGCCTTTTTCCAGATCGACGAGGAACATCTTGCCCGGCTGCAGGCGCCATTTGCGGACGATCCGCTCTTCAGGAATCGGCAGGCATCCGCATTCCGAGCCCATGATCACGAGGTCGTCGTCCGTCACGATATAGCGCGACGGGCGCAGGCCGTTGCGATCGAGCGTCGCGCCGATGAGACGGCCGTCGGTGAACGCGATCGACGCGGGGCCGTCCCACGGCTCCATCATCGCCGCATGATATTCGTAGAACGCGCGGCGGCTCGCGTCCATGTGCTGATGGTTTTCCCATGCTTCGGGAATCATCATCATCATCGCGTGCGCAACCGAATAGCCGCTCATGACGAGCAGCTCGAGCGCGTTGTCGAAGGAGGCCGAATCCGACTGCCCGTCGTAAATGAGCGGCCAGACCTTGTCGAGGTCACGCTGGAGGATCGGGCTCGAAATGGCGCCCTGCCGCGCGCGTATCCAGTTCACGTTGCCGCGGAGCGTGTTGATCTCGCCGTTGTGCGCGATCAGCCTGAACGGATGCGCGAGGTCCCAGGTCGGGAACGTGTTGGTGGAAAAACGCTGATGCGCGAGCGCGAGCGCGGACGTGACGCGCGGATCCTGCAGGTCTTTGTAGTACGTGCCGACCTGGTGTGCCAGCAGCATCCCTTTGTAGACGACGGTGCGCGCGGACATCGACGGGACATAGAACTCCTTGCCGTGCGCGAGCTTCAGGGCCTGGATCGCGTGTCCCGAAGATTTGCGGATGATGTAGAGCTTGCGCTCGAGCGCGTCGGTGACCGTGACGCCTTTGCCGCGGCCGATGAAGACCTGGCGTATGACGGGCTCGCGGCGCTTGACCGACGCGCCGAGCCCGGTGTCGTCGCACGGCACGTCGCGCCAGCCGAGAATGACCTGCCCCTCGTCCTTGATGGCGCGCTCGATCTCGTATTCGCACGCGAGCCGCGAGGCGGGCTCCTTCGGCAGGAAGACCATGCCGACGCCGTATTGACCGACGGGCGGCAGACGCACGCCTTGCGCGGCCATTTCTTCGCGAA
>DASRIK010000519.1:0-3790 GCA_035650035.1 Burkholderiales bacterium
TCCGCACGCATGAGCCGCGTCGTGATGTCAGGCGCTGCTGCTTGGCGCACGGATGGCATCGTAACTGAACCCTTTCATCTTCGCGTCGCTCAGGGCCCCGGCGAACGAGCGAAAGCGGACGCCGGATTTCGCGACCAGAGATCCGTCGCGAGCTTTGCAACGCCAGTCCCACGGCAGTTCTGGGAATTCGCGGCTGCGGCATCGGAATTCCCACTCGATGGCGACGGCATTCGTCGGAAATGGTTCCATATCGCCCGCTAGGCAGGAACCGTGCCCGTGTCTTCGGCCGGCCCGTCCGGCGTGAAGCTGGTATTCTCGCGTCATGTCCGCGAATTCTGAGGCGCGGAGCCCGCTCAAGATCCTGATCGTCGAAGACAACCGCGATGCGCGAACGGCTCTGCGCATGCGGCTCACGATCGCCCACGGCCATACCGTCTACGAGGCGGCCGACGGGGCGAGCGGCGTGCAATGCGCGCTCGAGCGGAAACCGGACGTCGCATTGATCGACCTCGGTCTGCCCGATATCGATGGCGGTGAAGTCGCTCGGCGCATCCGGGAAGTGCTCGATAGGCGTGCGATCCTGCTGGTTGCATTGACGGGCTACGCGACCGCGGAAGATCAGCGCCGGGCGCGCGAAGCGGGATTCGACGTTTACCTCGTAAAGCCGGTAGAGCAATCCGAACTCGTGGCGATTCTCGATAACCACGCTTCGCGAAAGCTCACCGCAATCGATAACGAAAAGGAGCAAGAATGAACTATCGTAAATCGGAAGCCAAGGAAGCATCGTTCGCGCAATTTCGAGGCGTGTGGGCGGCGATCGCAACCCCTTTTACGCCTGACGACAAGCTGGACGAGCCGGGCCTTCGCCGCAATATGCGGCACATGACCGATGCGCTGCAGGTGGATGGCATCTTCTGCGCCGGGACGATGGGGGAGTTCTGGGCGCTCACGAAGGAGGAGCGCAAGCGCGTGGTGGAAATCGTCGTGGAAGAGGCGAAAGGCAAATGCAGGGTGATCGCTCATACGGGCCATCATTCGCCCAATGAAACGATCGATCTCACGCGCCACGCCCAGGAGGTCGGCGCCGATTTCGCGATCGTCATCAATCCGTACTACCCGACGGCGAGCGAAGACGCGATCTACGAATGGTTCAAGGTCGTGGCGTCGAAAGTCGACATCGGTATCTGGATGTTCGATACGGCGTACGCGTGCGGCGTACATCTCTCACCGCAGCTCACTGCCCGCATCGCCGATATCGAGAACATCTGCGGGATCAAGATCGGGCGGCCCATAGAGCATTACGCAGCAGTCAAAAAGCTTTGCGGCGATCGCATCGTCGTAAGTCATCCGTCCGAAGCCGATTGCCTCGAACTCATGCGTGAGTATGGCCAGTGCGTCCACATGTCGTCGGCGGCGCCGTTTCTTCTGCAGACTGCGGCATCGAAGCCGATGCGCGAGTACGTCGAGCTCGCGCTGGAGAAGAAGTTCGCGGAAGCCGAACGCATCTCGAGCTCGATGCAGGCGCTCCGCGAGGTGCACGAGAAATGGATGCGCGAGCCATGGGTGCAGCACAAGATCATTCCCATCGCGGAGCTCAAGGCGTGGTCCGAATACCTTGGTCTTGCGGGGGGACACGTGCGCGCCCCACTTCTTCCACTGACTGCAGAACAACGCCAGGCGCTCCATCGCGATCTCGACCGGGTCGGTTTGAAAGAGCAGAAAAGCAGACAGACGCTGGCCGCTTGACCTCGGGCGGAATGTTGCGGCGGCCCGACATTGAAACGCTTTGTGCTGCAGCGTTTTGCTGGAGCGCGGCGACGATGTCGCTCACGGGTGACGTTCAAACGCGTCGGGTAAGCCCAGGGCCGCTGCTAACTATCTGTTCCAACGGTAGCTGTCGGCGATAGGCACAGCCATTGCGGTTCTCCCAGCACATCGTTACAGGAGATCTCGCAATGAAAGTCAAAAGCATTATCGGCGTCGCAGTTGCTGGCGCGTTCGCCTGGTCCGCAGGCGCCCATGCAGGCTGGTTCGGCGACAAATTCGGGAAGTTCTTCCACGGCGACAAACACGCGGCGAGCGGCAGCATGTGGAACGGCTACGAAGTTCGCACGCCGTCCTCGGTGAACGAGTCTGCACCCTGGCTCGCTAACGAGCCGCATATGGCTGCAGCGTCCGCGTATCACAGTGCGAGTGCCAACCAGTATTCCTTCGAAAGTGGCTCCTACGGGACGGGCGCGAGCTCGAGCGCAAGCGGATTCGGCACTGGCGGCTTCGATTCCATGCACATGAACTACGGCAACAGCGGTTCCACGTCGCTGCAGATGCGGGGCTACGGGAGCGACATGAGCTTCGGCAACCCGGAAGGGACGCCGTACTGGCTGATGGGCGACTGATAGTTGGGCTCACCGAGCACGGCTTCTTGAAGTGCTGCGCTGCGAAGCCGGCTCACCGGGGCTGCCGCAAGGCAGCCCCGTTCATTTCAACGCGCTTATTCGGGCTTGATCCCGGCAGCGCGCACGACTTTCCCCCACTTCGCCGTTTCGTTCTCAAGAAAGCGCGCGAGCGCCTCCGGTGAACCCGCAGCAGCGTCGGCGCCTGAAGCTGCGAGCGTTTCCTTCACTCGTGTTGCCTGCAGGCTTTCGATCACGGTTGCGTTCACTTTCGTGACGATTTCTCGCGGCGTCCCGCGAGGCGCGAGAAGCGCGTTCCACCCTGCCGCTTCGTAGCCTGGAACACCGCCCTCGGCGATCGTCGGCACGTTCGGCAGCTCGCTGGATCTTCTGATCGCGGTCACGCCGAGCGGGCGGAGCTTCCCTGCGCGAACCGGCGGCAGTGCCGCGGCGATCGGTACGAAAGTCATCGCGACGTGTCCGCCCATCACGTCCGCGACTGCGGGCGCAGCGCCTTTGTATGGAACATGCCGTACGTCGGCCCCGGAGAGCATGTTGAACAA
The DNA here is from genome assembly GCA_035650035.1 of Burkholderiales bacterium. GTDB lineage: Bacteria > Pseudomonadota > Gammaproteobacteria > Burkholderiales > SG8-41 > JAQGMV01. The sequence continues at coordinate 2,957 of DASRIK010000519.1, forward strand.
GACGAGCGCGAGATGGTTGGAGCTTCCGATACCGGCTGACGCGGAAGTGAGCGTAGCTGGCTTCGCTTTCGCGAGCGCGACCAACTCTCTTACGGAACGCGCAGGGATCGACGGATGCACGACGAGCACGTTCATCATCGTGACGACGAGACTCACGGGCACGAGGTCGCGCATGAGATCGTACCCAAGCTTCGGATATACCGCAGGGCTGCTCGCGAGCGCCGTCGTGCCCATGAGCAACGTGTAGCCGTCCGGTGCGGCGCGCGCGACTTGCTCGGCTCCAATGTTGCCGCTCGCGCCTGGCCGGTTCGACACCACCACCGGCTGCTTCCATATATCACTCATCTGCTGCGCCACGGCGCGCGCGACGAGGTCGACAGAACCGCCCGCCGGAAAAGGCGCCACGATAACGACAGTTTTATCGGGGTACGCGTGGCCGGGCAGAGAAAAACCGAGCAACCACATCAGTGAAGCAGCAGTGAAGAGCGGGCGCATGCGGGCTCCGGAGAAGACTTGCGGGGAAGAGACACCATTCAGGATTTCGGCTGAAGATTTAACGAGATGGACAGCCATGTCAACGTTCCGCACGCCGGGGGCGCGCTCCCCGGCCGTCCACTCGTCCAAACGTAGCATTGTGTTGTGGACGCACGTTTCTATAATGGAGAGCGCGTCGGCGCCGCATGAACAAAACCTCACCTCGAGCTCCGTCGCACGACGCGCTTTCAAGCCGACCGCAGGTTATCGTCCGATACCGAAGGAGCAACCATGGCTTATACCCTCGAAGGCAAACTGCTCGAAGTCTGCACGTGCAAAACCCTCTGCCCCTGCTGGGTG
>DASRIK010000520.1:0-4948 GCA_035650035.1 Burkholderiales bacterium
TTTTTCACGCTGGCTCGCTCGCCGGGAGCGCTCTCGTTCAGCGGCGGATGTCGGCGCCGCGCAGGGGGCTGCCAGTGCCGACCGGGAGCAGTAACAACGGGTCGCGGCGCGTCAGAGATGACGCCGCACCCACCCCTTTTCCATGAGCTTCCTGATCTCCCATGCGCCGACGACCCGACGCGCCTGAATTTCACGACGCTTGCGCCACATCATCGGGAGACCCTTGATGGCGTCCCGTTTGGCCCTGAGCATGATGCGCAAGCGGCCGCGAAGGCCATATCTCACGGTGATCGCGATGTTTGCGACGACGTGCAACGGCAGGTAGAGCCAGAACAGCGCGGGCGGCATGTTCTTCACGAAGGTCCACACGAGATTGCGGTGCCCGTGATAGACGACGAAGTCGCTTTCCTTTCCGGTCGTCGCGGAGCCGACGTGATAAACGATTGCGCCGGGCACATAAAGGCAACGGTAGCCGAGCAATCGGAGCCGGAAACCGAGATCGACGTCTTCGAGATAGCAGAAGTAATCTTCGTCGAAGCCTCCTGTCGCTTCGATCGCGTCGCGGCGATACAGCGCGGCAGCGGCACATGCCGAGAAAACTTCTTTCGTGCGGGTGTGCGCGCTCCGGCTGACTGGAGCGCCATGTCCGCGGCGCCAGACGAGGCCGCTGACGTGGTAAGCATCGCCGGCACCGTCGAGCATCTCCGGGCGGTCATGCTGGATCATGCGCGCCGCGAAACAAGCGAACTCGCGCCGCTCCGCCGCGGCTGCGACGAGCTTTGGCAACGCATCTTCCGCGAGCACTGCATCGGGGTTCAGGCACAGGACGTACTCGCTGCGGCACAGTGGCAATAGCACGTTGTTGGCGGCCGCAAATCCGAGATTTCGTTGGTTTTGTATCACCCGTACGAGCGGGTGGCTGCCGATGCGCGTATGCAAGCGCGCGATGCTGTCGTCCTGGGAATCGTTGTCCGCTACGTAGACGATCGCGCGGATCGGGGAAGCGAGCACGGATTGCACGCAGTCCGCGAGCATGCCACCGCTGTTGTAGTTCACGATCACGACGCAAACCGCCGTGTCGTTCGCTGTCTCTGACGACGAGTCCTGCACCATGCGCTGGGGTTGCTCAGCCTTCAGCCGATATCGAAGGTTTTGGTGAGCCAGTCCGCGGTGCGGGCGAGACCGGCGTCGAGTGGTGTCTCCGGCGTCCAGCGCAGATCCGCCTGGGCCCGCGAGATATCGAGAACGCTGACGGGCGTATCGAGTCGCCGGCCCGGCAGATAAGCGCGCTCGACGCGGCGGCCCAGCAGCGCTTCGATTCTCGTCAGGATTTCGTTGAGGCTGTGACCCCGACCGGCACCGATATTGAACACGCGGTGAGAACCGTTGTAAGCGGCCGCTTTCAACATCGCATCGGCCACGTCTCCCACATAGAGGTAGTCCCGAACGACTTCACCGTCTCCCCAGATCTGAATGGGTTCGCCGCGGAGCGCTTTGTAAGTGAAGACGGCGATAGCGCCCTGTTTGCCGAACGGCGACTGCCCTTCGCCGTAGGGATTCGCGATGCGCAGGACCGAGTAATCGATCCCGTGCAGATGCGAGTAGAGGTGCAAAAACTTTTCGATCGCGAGTTTGCTGATCGCATACGAGCAAAGCGGATCGGTGGGATGCTCCTCCTTCACCGGCAGGTCCCGCGGCACGCCGTAAACCGTTCCGCCGGAGGAGGCGAAGACGATCTTCTTCGTTCCGCTCGCGCGTGCCACGTCCAGCAATCTGATCGTGGAAACCAGATTCGTCTCTACGTCGTAGAGCGGGTTTTCGTTCGAGCTTGCGGGAAGTGTCGTGCAAACAAGATGAAACACGGTGTCGCAGCCGGCCAGAGCGACGATCAGATCTTCGCGATTGGCAAGGTCACCGCCAACGAATTCCTGCTCCGGAACAGGCAGCGCGGCCTTCGAGCCTGGCCTGTCGAATATTCGTACTTCATGCCCCCGACCGAGCAGTGCCAGTGCGAGGTGGCTTCCGAGAAAGCCGCGGCCGCCCATTATCACGCACTTCATCGGCGATCGGCGAGCGCGGCTCTGGAGCGGCCTGGCTGGGCGGCGCGCTCGAGCGCATAGCCATACAGGTCCATCGTGTGAGCGTAGATCGCATCGGGCGAGCATTCCGCCGCAGCGCTTTCGCGAGCCGCCTTACCGAGGCGTTCGGCGAGCGCAGGCGAGTTGCAGAGCTCCAGCGTGCGCGCTGCCAGGCTTTCCGGATTGCCTGCTTCGAATACGAGTCCCGTTACGCCGTCTTTCACCATTTCGGGTAGTCCACCGGAATTTGCGACCACGACGGGTTTGCCGCAGGCCATCGCTTCGAGGCACACGATAGGATAGTTGTCGTAGAGCGAAGGCACCCAGACGATATCGTGGTCGTAAAAGAAGCGCGGCAAATCTTCGAGCGGAACGTAATCACGGAATTCGACATGGTCGAGGCAGCCGGCGCGATCGAGCGAGCGCTCGATATATTCGCGCGCCGACGCGTAGCCGGCTATGTTGGGCGTATCGCGGCCGACCATCGTCAACTTGACACTGGGCTCGCTCGCGACGATCTGCGGAAGCGCTGCGACGATCGTCTCAATACCTTTGCGCTGCTCGTATCTGCCAAGAAAAAGAAGACGCACGTTCGGGTCGCGCCGCGGCTGCTCGCTTGGTGCGAAAAGATCCAGATCGAGAGGATAGCCGAAGACCTTTGTCGGTATCGCTTCGAGTGAAAAGAGCGTTTGACACCGCCGGACGAGGTCCAGGCACGGCGCATACACCGCATCGGAACGCTGAAGGGCGATTTTCTCCGCCAGGCGTATGAACGCGTACGAAGGCCCTTTCCGGTAATCATTGAGGCCCAGGTGCACGAGAAGGGCGAACGGGGTATGCAGCCTCGTCACGAGCGGTATGTCGGCAAAGAGTCCCGCCGACAGTCCTTCCGCCAGGTGATCGGGGGCATCCACCAGGTCGAACGGCTCCTCACGGTGCAGACGTCGAAGCTTCCGCAGGACCACGTAGTTGAAACCCAGAATCAACGCGGGCAGAAAGCGGTAGGTGCCGAAAGGCCGCGGGATCCTGAGCTTGTGCACCGTAATCCCGTGGTGGTCGAAGCTGCGCGTGACGCCCAGGCTCTGACTCAGCACGGTTACGTGATGCCCCCGCTCTTTCAGCATGAGCGCGGTGTCGAGAGAGAACGTGCCGATTCCGCCAAACGCGGTATCTGGCGGGAACTCGCGGCTCACGATGCAGACGTTCAGCTTTCTTTCCATGCATTCGCCAGCGATCTGGTGGCATTCAACAGGAAATGACCGGCGATCCGGATCCGTTCTTCGGGTCGGCTGTAGCGCGCGGCGCTCATACGCGCGAGCGTGAGCGTATTGCGAACGTCGATACGGCCGTAGTTGCTGACGGTGAGCCGATCCCATTCGTTCATGAAGCGGCGGAAAGCGGCCGCACGTTCGGAGGGACCAAGGGCGAAGGCGTCCGCGAGGTACTGCTGGACCTGGAGAAATTCGCGGAAGTACGTGAGGTTCAGCACCGCGTTCTGCGTGTGCTTCGCCGCGTGTTGCCGATGGAAGTTCATGGGCTCCGCGATGTAAGCGATATCCCAGTCGTGCAGGAGACGGCAGTACGCGAGCCAGTCACCGCACATGCGCATCTGCTCGGGCGCGTAGCCCATGGCGACGTAAGCCTCTCTTCTGAAGAGAACGCCGCTCACATTGGTGATCGTGTTCTTGCGCGAGAGGTAGCGGCGGACTTCTTCCCGCCCGTCGGCAACGAAATCGGAACGCCAGCGGGCGCCGTCGAGTTCCTCCACGTAACGTTGATAGAACGCCGCGTCGATGATTTTTCCAGTCTCGTCGACCGGAGTCGTATAACAGTATCCGAGACCCGATTTCGGCGAGCGCTCGAGCGCTTCAACGAGGCGCGCCAGGAAGTGCGGAGAGCATGTGTCGTCGGATTCGGCGATCCAGACGAACTCACCTCGCGCGAGTCGGACGCCGCGGTTCCACTGTGTGAACGGGTTGCCTGAGTTGACCGTGCTCGTCTCGAACCTGCTGATGCGCTCCCCGAACTTCTCGCGTGCAAAGGCGACGCTTTCGTCCTGTGAAGCGTCGTCCAGGAAAATGATTTCGTAATCGCCGAACGTCTGGCCCAGGATCGATTCGAACCTTTCCTCCAGATAACGCGCGTAGTTATAGTTCGGCACGACTACGCTCACCCGTGCGGCCGGGGTTGTCAACTCTTCACCATCACTGCCTGAAAGCCGTTGGCCGCGAAGGTTTGCGCGGGGGAGGGTGTCTGGAACAGGCGCGTGGCGAGATAGATCGGGAGCCAGCACAGCAGCTGTCCCAGCCGACTGCGCTTCTCTTCCAGATGTGCCCAGACGATCCAGCCGAGCGTTTGCGCAAGCGAGTGAACGGGGTGCATCTCGAGGACACGAAAGCCGGTGCGCTCGGCAAGCTGCAGGATACCTTCGCGCGTATAGCGCCGAAAATCAAATGGTGTCGGATGGAAGGGCTGCAGGAAGGGCACGGAAATCGCGAGGTGCCCGGCGGGTTTGAGCAGGCGCCGCAGCTCCAGCATCACCTGCTCCGGCTCCGGTACGTGTTCCAGCACCGCATTGCACAGGATGGAATCGTACGAGTCGTCCGGCCTCGGAATATGCGTAAGGTCGCAGAGCATCGCGCCGGGAATAGAGCTCTGGATGTCACAGTTCTCGACGTCCACCGCATGCCAGCGTTTCAAGGATGCGGAGATATCGCGGTCGCCGCAGCCCGCGTTGAGCACGCGGCCGGTAAGGTAACGCGCGAGCGGCGCGAGCTCTTTCTCGAGTGATATGAAATTGACCGGGAATTTCAAGCCGATTGCCGCGTCATGATGGGCTCGAGCGTCTCAGCGATCCTGGCAGCGCCGAC
>DASRIK010000521.1:0-4721 GCA_035650035.1 Burkholderiales bacterium
GAACGGCTCCATCGCGAAATTGTCGCGGCGCTCGGCGATCCCGCGATCTCGAAGCGGCTCGCCGCGAATGGCCTGGAACAGATCGGAGATACACCCGCGCATTTCGCAAGTTATCTGCGGGACGAAGCAGCCAAATGGGGAAAGCTCGTCAGAAGCGCCGGCATCAAACCGGAATAACAGGGGGGTCAGGAGTGAAACCGCTCAACCAGCTCACGGCAAGCGAGATCGTGCGATGCATCGGCTCCGGCAAGGCGACGTGCGAAACGGTGGCGCGCGCATGCCTCGATCATATCGCCGACCGCGAGGACGCCGTCCAGGCATGGCAGTTCATCGACGCCGACCTCGTGTTGAAGCAGGCGCGGGCGCTCGATCAGAGCAGGTCGATGGGGCCGTTGCACGGCGTGCCGGTCGGCATGAAAGACATCATCGACACCCACGACATGCCGACGGAGTATGGGTCGCCCATCTACGCGGGGCATCGGCCCGTAAGCGATGCTGCGTGCGTCGCGCTGACGCGCAAAGCGGGCGGGCTCATCATGGGTAAGACCGTAACCACGGAGTTTGCAAACCGGCACGCGGGCAAAACCCGGAATCCATTCGATCCGCAGCGCACACCGGGCGGTTCGTCGAGTGGGTCAGCGGCTGCAGTGGGCGACTTCATGGTGCCGCTCGCGATCGGCACCCAGACGACCGCATCCACGATCAGGCCGGCTTCGTTCTGCGGCTGTGTCGGTTACCGCCCGACCTGGGGTGATTTGCGCTGCGTGGGCGTCAAGGAAGCGGCGGGCTCGCTCGACACCCTCGGGTTGATCGGACGTTCGGTTGAAGATATCGCGCTTTATCGTGACGTGCTCATCGGTGTGCAAGCCGAGCCGCTGCCCGATATCGACGCACCGCGCATCGGCTTCTGTCGCACGCCGCTCTGGGACCAATGCGAAAAGTCGACTCAGTCGCTGCTGGAGTCGCTCGCGCAGCGGCTCGCAGCCGCAGGCGCCGACGTGAAAGAGATCTCCCTGCCGCAGGAGTTCGCTCGCATACCCGCGGCGCATCAACGGATTTCGAGCTTCGAGTTTTCCCGCAATTTCACGTGGGAGATCGAGAACCACTGGCACCTGATCAGTGAGACGCTGCGAAACGGACGCCTGAAAGACGGCCTTTCGTGCTCGTTCAAGGCGTATCAGGACGCGCGCGATTTCGCGGAACGCTGCCGCAGGGCAGTAGACGAAGCTTTCGGCGATCGCGACATACTGCTCGTTCCAGCAGCAGCGGGAGAGGCGCCGATCGGCCTCAATGCCACTGGCAACGCAGCGTTTTGTGCGATCTGGACGACGATGCATGTGCCTGCGATGACGCTGCCGCTCTTCAGGGGACCGAACGGGCTTCCCGTCGGCGCGCAGTTCGTCGCGCGCCGCAACGCGGATCGCAAACTGCTGGCAGCGTGCCGCTGGGTCATGCGTCGCGCCGTCTAGCCGCAACCCGTCACCCGTCAGGAATTTCATGTCCGCCGAATCCAACGTCCGCCCGGCGCCGGACACCGCGCTCGTTCAGATCGCCGATTATGTCGATCGCTATCGGATCGAAAGCGATCTTGCACGCGAGACCGCGCATCTCTGCCTGATCGACAGCCTCGGCTGCGCTTTCGAGGCGCTTTCTCACCCCGTGTGCACGAATCTCCTCGGACCGATCGTCCCCGGAACGTTCGTACCTTACGGGGCCAGAGTGCCGGGCACCGCCTACCAGCTCGACCCGGTGACTGCGACGTTCAATCTGGGCACGCTCGTACGCTGGCTCGACTACAACGATGCGTTTTACGGCGCGACCGTGATCCACCCTTCGGACAATATCAGCGGCATCCTCATGACGGCAGACCACGTGAGTCGCGCGCGGATTGCCGCTGGACATGCACCGCTCCCGATGCGAGAAGCGCTCGAGAGCGTCATCAAAGCGTACGAAGTGATGGGCGGCCTCGCGATCGAGAACGGTTTCACGGCGGTCGGCCTCGACCATACCATCCTCGTGAAAATCGCGAGCACCCCGGTCATCACGAAGCTGCTCGGCGGCACGCGCGACGAGATCGTGAACGCGCTCTCGAATGCCTGGGTCGACGGACACCCGCTCGCGACGTTCAGGCGACGTCCGAACACCGGATCGCGGAAGTCGTGGGCCGCAGGCGATGCGGCGAGCCGCGCGGTGTGGCTGGCCATGCTCGCGCTCAAGGGAGAGATGGGTTATCCATCCGCGCTGTCGGCGAAGACCTGGGGCTTTTACGACGTGCTTTTCAAAGGCGAGGAATTCAGGTTCCAGCGGCCTTTCACGAGCTATGTCATCGAAAACGTGCTGTTCAAAATCGCCTATCCCACCGCGTTTCACGGCCAGAGCGCCGTCGAAGCGGCGATCAACTTGTATCCCGTCGTGAGGAACCGGCTGGACGATATCGAGCGCATCGATGTGCGCTGCCACAATTCATCCATGGTGATCCTCGACAAGACAGGCCCGCTGCACAACTTCGCGGATCGCGACCACTGCATGCAGTATATGATCGCGATCGGGATGATCTTCGGAAAGCTCACCGCGGCAGATTACGAGGATCACGTCGCGGCCGATCCGCGCATCGACGCGCTGCGCGCCAAGATGCACCTGTCGGAAGATTCGCGCTACGAGCGCGACTATCACGACCCCGAGAAGCGGTCGAACGCGAACTCGATCCAGTTATATTTCAGGGACGGCACGAAAGCGCCGCTCTCGGAGGTGGAATATCCACTCGGGCACCGGCGTCGCCGTCAGGAAGGCGTGCCGGCGCTCATGCAGAAATTCGAAACGAACGTTGCGAGGGTGTTCGCGCCGAAGCAGAGGGACCGGGTCCTCGAGATCTGCACGGACCGCAAACGCGTGGAGTCGATGGCGGTGAACGAGTTCGTAGATCTGTTGGCGCGGACCTGACGCAGATGCCTGCGTGGCTGCTTCCCGCAGTAAAGCTCATCCTTCCCCACGTGGGGACGATCGTCGCTGCCGCGAAGCCGGCGTTCACCAAGCGTAAGCCGGAAGGCGCCGACGCTGCGAGCACCGTCCAGCAGCAGATCGCGGAGCTGCAGAATGCCGCCTCGGAGAATGCGGCGCTCGTGCGCGAAGTCGCGGAAAAGCTGGAGCTTACCGTGACGGCGCTGGAGCAGGCTGCAGCAGGCATGCAGCAGCGGGTAAAACGCCTCTACGCAATCAGCGTCGTGGCGATCGTGGTCGCGCTGTCGGCACTGACGATTTCGATTATTGCACTGCTGGCCGGCTGAGCCGCACCTGCGGAATTGCGCAGCCTAGGCTTTTGCGCCCAGCACGCGCGCGGCGCGACGCACCGCATCGTCCTCGACCCAGATGATCGCGCCCCAGCGGCCGTCTCCCGCGCTGAGCGCGTCGATGCCCGTCACGTTGACTGCGCTATCGCCGAGCGTGCGCAGGTGTTCGGCCAGCGCGCCCGGCCGATCCTTACCCTGGATGAGGAAACCGCTTTTTTCCGGCTTGAAATCGAGGCCGGCCTTCTTCACGACACGCCGAAAGCGCTTCGGGTCGTCGGGCACCACATCGATCTGGGCTCGACGGCCGCGCTGCACACCGCTGCAGCCGAGCAGGTTGATGTCCGCGCTCACCAGCGTGGAGAGTACGCTGAAAGCCTCCGCAGGCTTGTTCGGAACGAAAATGGAAAAGTATTCCACTTTCCGCACGGTGTCCGGCATGGCGTCCCCTCAGAGCGTGAATCGCAGCGACTCGAGCAGTGCGCCCGGCAGGCACGCGCTCGCCGTGGAACGCTCATCATACGTCGAAGTGCTGAGCAGAAGCTCGCGTGAGCGTGTAAGACGTTCGAGCGTGTCACCGAACATGCGGTAGACGGTGTCATCGAAGCGCAGCGGGTTCACCGGTGCCACGATCTGTCCGCCTTCGACCAGGAAGGTCGCAAACCGTGTCATGCCCGTGATACGGCCCGCGGGTTTGTCCGAAAAGTTGAGATACCAGAGGTTGCTCACGTAAAGGCCATGATCGAGCGCCGCGAGTATGTCCTCGTCCGGGAGATCGCCTCCGCTCAGCTCGAGCGAATCGGGGTTCTCCCGCGAATTCGCAGCGTTCAAGCGGAGCCTGTACTCCTGAGCGGATCGCGGAGACACGAGATTCTCCCGAGGTGCCCCACGATCGATCAGGACTACCGCTGCAGGCTTTACATAGCCCATTTCCTGAAAGGGGGGTGAGAAGCCCGCTTCGGTGTTCTCCACAACGGTCAATTTCCGCGAGAGCCGTTCGCCCTGGTCCATGCGTGTCAAAGCGCTCTGCCGCGTCGCCCGTGCGCGCGCAGAAAATGCGTCGTAGCTCAGTAAGCCGGTGATCTCTTCGACGGCACGCGGTGCGAGATAGGCCCGGTATTCGCCGGGACGCAACGTTCGGGCCGGGCTTTTCATGCGATGCAGCTCGCGGGCGGAGTCCTCGAGCTTCGCCGCGAGAAGAGCCGGATCCCAGTCGAGGCCCGCGTAACCGCTTTTCACGGCTTTGTCGGCGTGGAGGTGGAGGCTCCAGTCGAAGTTGTGCGCATCGACTTCGTGCCAGTTGCGCTGGCCGAGCGAGTTCGCGAAGCCGCGGTACAGCGTGCCGCCGGCGTAAAACCCGACGAGGTCGAGCCCTTTTGCAGCGGCCGAGATTGCACTGACAACATCCTCGGCCGGCGCGAGGCGGCCGCGGCGCTC